>CAYPGI010000015.1:0-12382 GCA_964410275.1 uncultured Muribaculaceae bacterium
GCATTTTTAAAGAATTGTTGAATATATTATTAGTGTATTAATGAAAATTAATACATAGGAAACTCGTAGTGCTACGGTTTCCTTTTACTGTGTAAATGTAGTGTGAAATAATTTTTAGTAATCACATTATATATACATATTTCTATTTTTTTGATATAATTATTATAGTCGAAAAAAGTAGAAAGAAGGGATAAAATGAAAAAAATATTTAATATTTTCTTAAGTATATTATTACTTATTACTTGTTTTGTCCCATACATACCAGTTGTTTATGCTGAAGACTGTACTTATGAAGTAGCAAAAGCTTATAGTGATAGAGATATAAGATTAAGTTGCCATTCTAATTATGATGCTGCTAATGCTGCAATGATAGCTTTTGATTCTAACGAAAATGTAGTATCAGTTATCAAATATAATGGTAAAATTATTAATGCTGAATATGCTTTAGTTAATATGGATAGGGGTAATGTTACTACTAATCTATATGATGAAGCAAGCTTTGTTAATATTCCTGATTTCCATGATACTTATGTTCATGGTCAATGGGGAGTAGATGCTGCTTTTATTGGTTATGATAGTACTTATGATGCAACTAAGATTATGATTAGTGGTTATACGGGTTATGCTAGATCAAGTCAGGTCGCTGTTATACCTATTTCAAAATTTACTAATCCTAAATTAAGAATAAATGGTGATCAATGTATCAAGGTTAGGGAACAACCAAATACTACTTCCCCTATACATGGATGTCTTGCTAAGGGTGAAATGTGGGATTTTTATTCATCACAAACACAATATAATGTGTTGGATATTGATGGTGAAATTTATACTTGGTATAAAATCAAACATACTAGTGGGGACCGCTATATTGCTAGTCAAGGCGATAACTGGGTTAGTGTTGTATCAGGAATTAATATTGGTACTTATTATTATACAAGTAATAATATGATATATCATTATATAAGAACTAATATTGAAGGTATTCATAAATGGGGAGATAGTAATCTCAATTTAGGAACAGCCCCATTTAAATATGATAGTCCAGGCGTTAAAAATTATTATCTACTACCAAATAATAATTATTATAGCTTTGACGGTAATTACTTCTATAATGATGTCCTAAAGATGCTAGATGATTATAAGAATGGTAATTATAATAATTCCATTAATGTTGAAACACCATATTTTAATTACTTTATGTATCTACCAACTCGTTCTAAAACAGGATATTCAGCGGCTGCTCTTAATCAAATAGTTGCTGGTCGTGAATACTCCGCTAAACCAACTGATAGTCAAAGTTATGTTTCAGTAAATGACGAAGGGTATTTTGTTAGATGGACGAAAGATAGAACAGGTCTATCACAGATGTATGGAATGGGAGAAGCTTTTATTTCAAGCCAAAATACTTATGGTGTTAATGCTCTTCAATCATTCACTGCAGCTTTAACTGAATCAGGTACAGGTACTAGTGAAATAGCCTTTTATAAAAACAACTTATTTGGTTTAGGTGCTGGTGATGGAGATGCCTTTCGCGGTGCTAAAGGTTATGATAGTGTAGAAGAATCAATTATGAAATATGCAGCTTTCATAGGGAGTGCTAGTAGTACTACTAGTTACTTAGATCCAAGTTATAAATATTTTGCAGGTGGTAATCAAGGTAATAAAGGTAGTGGTATCAATAGATGGTATGCTTCTAATCCATACTCAGGTGAACAACATGCAGTGGATGCTTATTCTATAGATTCGGGTTATGGAGGATTAGAAAATTATAGTAACACCTTAGGAATAAAATTGGGTAGGGGTATTTACCCTATTTACAAACAGCCTAATACTAATAGTCCAATTATTTATTACACTAAGAATCACGCATGGGATGTCGCCATTCCAAACCTACCTTACATTGTAACGGATAAGATATATGATGCTAATGGCAATGGTTTTTATAAGATTCAAACTGATTATAGTTTGGATGCTACCCAAAATATTGTTAATGCGCAATATAACTTTGATAATAGTTATGGTTATATCAATGAAGATAATTTATATGTTCAAAATAATCAACCAGTTATTACTGCTTCAAAAATATTATTTAAACAAGATGCTACTGAAGAATATAGAATTAATACTATTAAGAGTAATGCAACAGCAACTGATAATGAAGATGGTAATTTAACATCAAAAATTACTTATGATGATAGTGATGTTGATTATAATACTAAAGGTATTTATAAAATTAAATATACAGTTAAAGATAGTTCTAATTTTGGAGTGACAAAAGAAGTTGAAGTTGAAATAACTGATCCAGCTGCACCTATTATTGATATGCCAGAAGAAATTGAAGTATCACAATATACAACTTTTGATCCATGGCTTGGTGTTAAAATAATAGATGCTAATCCTGAAACATTAGAAAAAACAATAACTGGTACAGTTGATACTAATGTAGTAGGTGATTATACTTTAACTTACTCAGTGACTAATATGCATAATAAAACAACTATAAAAAACAAAATTGTAAAAGTAATTGCTAATGCTAGACCAGTTATTAATGCTACAAATAGGACAATTACACAATTTGATAGTATTGATTTGATGAGTGGAGTTACTGCTACTGATAAAGAATCGGGGGATATAACTTCAAAAGTCACAATTGAAGGTACAGTTAATACTAGTGTAATAGGTGATTATTCAATTACCTACAAAGTATTGGATGATGCTAATCAAGAAGTAACAAAAACAATTACTATTACTGTAGAAGAAAAAGAATATACTGCTAAAGGTGGAACATTACACTTAGAAAAGTTAAAGTTTAATGATACTACTAAATTATTAGATTTTAATGGGTTCTTAAAAGTAGATGATATAAATATAACAGCTTCAACTAGTATAAAATATGATATGATATTACAAAATCAATATGATAATTCAATTAAAATAATTGGATTAAATCGTTGGTTAAGTGGTGTACCTTTTACTACTAATGATTGTGGATATGCATGGTTTAACGCTAACATAAATTTAAATGAAATAGAAGAAGGAGATTATACCATTTACATTAGAGCTAGAACTGGTGATTATGAAACTAAACAACTTTTAAAAAATACTTATTTTAAAAATGATTTGTCTAGTAAAATAACTAATAATGGTCGAGGCTATTTATTTAGAACAGATTATAGTAGTAGGAATATGCCACTAGAATTATTTGTTCGCAATGAAGGATTAATTTCTAATGCCTCTAAATCAATCTTATATAATATGTATAACCAATATTATAGTATGAACTTTAGTGGCTCAAATTTTAATTTAAAAGGTGTTTCTCACTCAATTGGAGGTAACTATGGTAGTGGTCAAACAGTAACTAGAGAACTTGTTATTGAAAATATTGCTACTTTAGAAAGAGTTAAGAGTATCAGTATTGGTTCTACTACTGATAAAGCTTACAATGTTACTTTAAAAGTGCCAGATGGATATGATAAAACAAGAGCATGGTATAATGCTAATATTGATATAAGTGATTTAGATAAAGGAACTTATGCTATTTATATAAGAACTAAATCGGGTAGTGTTGATGATTATGGTGAGGTATATGATTATTTGTTTAGCAACATCAATGTATCTACTACATATCAAAAAGAAGGAACTACTTATAAAGCTAAAATAGTAAGAAATAATAATAAGAGATTTAGGTTAGAACTAATTATAGAATAAGAAAAGAGAATTTCAAAGTTTTAAAACTTTTTGAAATTCTCTTCTTCTTTCTTCTAATATATTTTCAAAGTGTTCTTGAGCTTGTGGCATTAAATGAATTTGACTAGTGTCTTTTGAAAAATGTTCAAATATTTTTCTATATTCATCATCATAAGCTAAACGTTCTAAATATGGTTTAGTTTCCTCAGGAAAATTCATATATAATTCAGCTAAGTTAGGATCAAGTCCTTCATAGACTTCATCACTAACTTTTTTTGCTTCTGCTTCTGTACCAAATAACAAATCATTTTCATAAGGAAATAATGGATTCCATGCCATATTGGGATGGTATAATGAAATATTTCTATGATCTAATCCCAATATTCTTTCATTATCATATACTTTAGATGCCCTGAAACCTTTTAATTTGATTAGGCCATTTTCTTTACATATAAACTTCTTAGCCATAGGATTACCTTCTAATCTGTTAGGTCTTAATCTATCTTTATAAGAAATCCCATCAATTTTAGGTATTTCAAATCCAATATTATGATAATTTCTATCAACTTGTAGAGTAAAGGCATCACTTAAAATAGTTTTATTAAAAATAATTTAACTTTTTCATAATCTTCTTTACAAAGAGTATCCTTTAAAAAATGGAGAGTATTAATAAGAGAATAACCTGAGTAACAAATTAAATCTGAAACATCAGGATTTAATAATTCACTAATTAAATAATAGTTATAATTAGCTTGTTGGAAGTTATCTGATAATAATCCGAGTTTTTTTCTTGTTCCTTTTTAGTCAAAGCAGGATTATCTACGCGGACATAAGCTACTTGGTAATCCAAAGTATCTAAGTCCATTATTTGTTTTCCAAACATACTAAAGAATTGTTCTGTAAATAGCCTACAATCACTTCTTATTTTAAAGTATTTTAATTTATCTTCAATTCTATACCAAGTACTTTTTTCTTTTAAATATTTTTCGTTTATACTTACTTGTTGTTTCAAAATATGAATTGGTATTTGAACGCAAGTGTGATGTGGAATTACAGCTTTATTTAGTTTTGGTCCATTGATTGTTTCCATCATTGGTTTTCCTCCTATATGTGCGAAATATGGTACCATAAATTAAATAGTAAGTCAATTTCCCTAGTATTAAGTACAATAATTTGGTATAATTATATAGGTGATTTTATGAAAAAAATGGCTATAATTAGTTTTATATGTATTATATTAGATCAAATAGTAAAACTAATTATTATAGATAATATTGCTCTAAACAAAGGCATAAAAATCATAGAAGATTTTTTTTATCTAACATATGTGAGAAATTATGGAGCTGCTTGGAGTATTCTGTCTGGTAGTAGAGTATTTTTAATTATTGTAGCAATGATTTCGTTAATCTTAATTTACCTTTTTTTAATAAAAAATACTAAATTAAATAAATTTAATACTTTGTGTTTTGGTTTATTATATGGAGGTATAATAGGTAATTTAATCGATAGAGTAGTACGTGGATATGTAGTAGATTATTTAGAATTTATAATAATAAATTATAATTTTCCTATTTTCAATATTGCTGATTCACTAATAGTTATTTCGATTTTCCTAATTATTATTGGAATATTAAAGGAGGAAAAAAATGGATTATCAAGTAAGTGAATTAGAACAAGGACAAAGAATTGACCTATTTCTAATGAATAAAATGAATATTAGTCGTAGCAAAGTTCAAAAAATTATTAAAAGTAATGGTGTTTTTGTAAATGATACAAATGTGAAAAATAGTTTTGTTGTAAAAAAAGATGATGTTGTTACAGTTGATTATATTGAAGAAGAAATTGAAATAAAACCTGAGAAAATGAATTTGGATATTGTCTATGAAGATGATGATGTTATAGTTGTTAATAAAGATAATAACGTTGTTGTTCATCCGGCAGTAGGTAATTATAGTGGAACATTAGTTAATGGCTTAATGTATTATAGTAACACCTTAAGTTCTAAGAATGGAGAATTTAGACCTGGTATAGTTCATCGAATAGATGCTTCTACAACAGGTTTATTGATGGTTGCTAAAAACGATTATGCTCACGAAAAATTATCTAAGCAATTAGAAAACAAAACCGTTCATCGTATTTATGTAGCGCTTGTTTGGGGTGTTATTAATAACGATACTGGTACAATAGATGCTCCAATTGGGAGAGATTTAAAAGATCGTAAAAAAATGGGGGTAACTGCGGATAATAGTAAAGAAGCTATTACCCATTTCAAAGTATTGAAAAGATTTAGTAATGCTACTTTAATTGAATTAAAACTTGAAACTGGTCGTACTCATCAAATTAGAGTTCATATGAATTATATAGGTTATCCAATTATTAATGATCCTGTTTATGGGAGAAGAAAAGTAATTGATAATACTGGGCAATGTTTACATGCTAAAGAATTAGGTTTTGTTCATCCTAAAACAAATAAGTATATGGAGTTTACAAGTGAATTGCCATTATGCTTTACAAATATTTTAGATAAAATGAATTAAGGCTTTACTATATATTTAAAAAAAGATAAAATAATATGTGATTGGAGGTAGTTATGAGTAGTTTAGTTATAAATAAAAGTGATGAAATAGCAATTAAGTTGTTACATTATTTTATAGTTGAACAAGGATATAATCCTATTGTTTTACATGGTGTAAAAGATGAAATATGGTTAGAAAACTTAAATGGTGATTATAAAGTAATAAGAATTGTATCTAATTATATTCATAATGATGAACAATTTAATTTTGATATATTTAAAACCCAAGAAATAGTAAAAAAGATAAAAAGAAAAACATTATCATTAAGTATTAATACTTTAAATATTTTTATTAATTTAGGTGATAATGTTCATATAAATAATTATGATAATCTCAATAATATTAATTTAATTCATCTTAAAGAAGATGATAATATTGTTGATTGTAAAGTGCTTATTGAAAAATTTCCAACTATAACAACTAAAACAAACTTTAAAGAAAAAGGTATGGAACTATTTGTTAAATTAACAAATGATATCAATCAGAAAGGTAAGGATGATGCAATGAGAGCAGAAGATGTGTTTTCAAAGAAAAAACCAATTATGACTTATGTTCTGATTGCTTTAAATACTGTATTATTCTTAGCGATGTATATATTTGGTAATGGTAGTAACGATGTTCAAACACTAGTTGATTTTGGAGCTAGTTATCCAAGTTATATAAAAGCAGGAGAGTATTATCGACTAGTTGTTAGTGCCTTTCTACATATTGGTATTTTGCATTTTCTTTTAAATAATTATGCTTTGTATGTACTAGGACCTCAACTAGAAAGTTTCTTTGGTAAATTTAAATTTAGTATTATTTATTTATTCTCAGCTATAACTGGTAATTTATTATCTATGTTATTCTTTAATGGTATTAGTGCTGGAGCTAGTGGAGCAATCTTTGGATTACTAGGAGCTTTATTATATTTTGGATATCATTATCGTGTTTATTTGGATAATGTTATTAAATCACAAATTATTCCTTTAATTGTTATTAATTTACTTATTGGTTTTTCTTTACCTGGTATTAATAATGCTGCCCATATTGGTGGGTTAGTAGGGGGGGTAATTATATCAATAGCTCTAGGAGTTAAGTATAAGTCAACTCAGTTTGAAAAAATTAATGGATGGATTATTTCTTTAATTTTTACAGGTTTCTTAATTTATATGGCATTCTTTAATTAAAAACAGAAATTAGTTTCTGTTTTTTTCTTTAATAGTAATAATGAATTATTTAATGTATAAGATATTATAAGGAGACAAGATATGCATAATGAATATATTACGGTAAATTGCATTTTAGATAAAAGAGAGAAGTTAACTTTATTAAAGTATGCTCATATAGATATTAGCAAAATAAGTAGTTTATTAAAACCAATAGTTATTGATTTGATGGATCAAAGTTATAATCATATTCAAGAATTTCACAATCTTAATAAAAATCATAAGAGATATCGTAAATTACAACCATTAGTTGAAGAAAAAATAAAGGATTTAGAATTTGTAAAAGAAAAATTCATTGAATATTTTTCTAAACCTGGTTTTAAAACAAAGGAAGATTTGTTTACTTATATTTTTGCTTTTCAACTTCCTGAAATTTATTTTAATGAATTTTTATATAATGCTTTAGTAGAATCTTTAAAAGAAGATTTTAATGAATCGTTCTGGAATAAATACAAACTTTATGAGTATGAGGTATGTGGAATTGGATTCCCAGATATATATATTCTCAGAGATACAGATAATTCTATTAGTACTGGTTCAGTAAACCATGATTATAAAACTTCAATTAAGGTTATCAACAACAGTATAAGTAATAGAATAAGTGATAGCGAAAGAATTACCAATAAGTTAAATATTATTAAAGATTTAACTATTGTTCTTAAAAATTATTATTGTGAAGAATTTGCCTTTTTAAATAATCCATATCATAACTCTATCAATGATTTAGTTGATAATATTAAAGTAGCACGTGATTATGAAAAACCAAAACAACTTATTAAAAGAAAATAAAAACAGGAATATTCCTGTTTTTATATTTTACGATATAAACCGATAGCTTTACCTAAAATTACAACATTATTTAAAATAATAGGTTCCATAGTATCATTTTCTGGTTGTAACCTAAAATAATCTGTTTCCTTATAGAATGTTTTTAGTGTTACTTCATTTTCATCTGTCATAGCAACAACGATATCACCATTTCGAGCTACATTTTTTCGTTCGACAATAACGATATCACCATCAAGAATACCAGCATTAATCATACTTTCACCACTTACTAATAGTGTAAAGACTTCTTTATTATTTGGTACTAAGTAACTAGGAAGGGAAAAGTATTCACCAGGATTTTCAATTGCTTCAATTGGATTACCTGCTGTGATTTTACCTAATAGAGGAACATCAATAACATTTTCTACGTTTGAATCAAATTCATTATCAACTAATAATTCGATAGCTCTATTTTTTGAGTCTTCTTTACGAATAAAACCTTTTTCCTCTAGATTACTAAGATGAGCATGGATAGTCGCAGGTGATGAAACACCTAAGGCACTACCAATTTCTCTAACTGTAGGTGGGTATCCATGACTAACAATATATTTCTTAATAAAGTTTAATGTATCTTCTTGTCTTCTTGTTAAATTGTCCAAAGCATTACCTCCTTTTACATTTCTTATACATTGTAACATATCAAAAAACAAAAGTCAAACATTTGTTTGTAAAAGCCGTTGACACGAACTAATGTTTGTGTTAAGATGTAATCAATGAAGGAGGTCTTAGTATGAAAGATTTATTAAAATGTAAGGTGATGTGGGGATTATTAATCTTTATGGTTAGTTTTGCTTATATTGGTGCAACACCTATAGAAAAAATAGAAGAAGATGTCAAAAAGACAAATGAAATAAATATTTCGATGAACATTAAATAAAAACTTCTTTATTATATACCAAATGTTTGATATAATTGGTATATAATAATTGGGGTGAAAATATGGAAAATAAGATTATTAATAATATTAAGTCTTTAGGAATTGATATGATAACTGAGGCTGGTAGTGGTCATCCTGGGATTGTCCTAGGGGCAGCTACTATCTTATATACTTTATATTCTAGACATATGAATGTTAATCTTAGTGATCCTAAATGGATTAATCGTGATCGTTTTGTTATGTCAGCAGGCCATGGTTCAGCTTTGTTATATGCTACTTTGTTTATGGCTGGTTTTGATATTAAATTGGATGATTTAAGAAAGTTTAGAAGAGCAGGATCAATTACTCCTGGACATCCAGAAGTAGATGTTACACCAGGAGTCGATATGAGTACGGGACCATTAGGTCAAGGTTTTGCAAGCGCTGTTGGTATGGCACTTGGTGAAAAACTATTAAAAGAAAAGTTTGCTTTTCCGGCCAAGAGTAAAGCAACAGGAGAATCTTTAATTGATTATCGTGTATACTGTTTAGTTGGCGATGGCGACTTGATGGAAGGAGTCAGCTATGAAGCTGCTTCATTCGCAGGAACTTTAAATTTAGATAATTTAATCGTTCTATATGATTCAAATAATGTCAGTTTAGATGGAGATACTTCTAATACTTTTATAGAAAATGTTTGTGCTCGCTTTCAAGCAATGGGATGGTATACTGATATAGTAAAAAACAGTAATAATGTTTATGATATTGATAAAGCAATTGAAAAGGCTAAAAAATCAGGTAAACCTTCATTAATAGAAGTAAAAACTATTATTGGTGAAGGATCATTCTTAGCTGGTACTAATGAAGCACATGGTAAAGTGTTAGAAAAAGATGATATTGAAAATATTAAAAGAAAATTAGGAATTGTTAATGAATCATTTATATATGATACTGAGGCAATGAATGTTTTTAAAAACATGATTATTGAGCGTGGTAGTCGTAAATATGAAATATGGGCACGCAATTATGATGAATATTTTAACAATGTTTTATTTGGTGATAAAACAAAGATTAATTTCTTATTTTCACCTAAATCACCAATCGATTTAACTAAAGAAGATTGGAATTTTGAAAACAATATAAAAGAAGCTACCAGAGTTACTAATGGACATATTATGAATAAAATCGCTAATATAATACCTAACTTTATAGGAGGTAGTGCTGATTTATCATCATCTGTTAAAACATATTTAAATCAATATTCAGATGTAAAGGATAACCATTTTGATGGCAGAAATATTTGGTTTGGTGTTAGAGAACATGCTATGGGAGCCATTTTAAATGGATTAGCTTTAAGTCGTTTTAGAGTATTTGGTTCAACCTTTTTGGCTTTTTCTGATTACTTAAAACCAGCAATGAGGTTATCTGCTTTAATGTCATTACCAGTAACTTATATTTTTAGTCATGATTCAGTTAATATTGGACAAGATGGACCTACTCATCAACCAATTGAGCAATTAGCGATGCTTCGTTCTATACCTAATATGTTAGTCTTTAGACCAGCTGATGCTAAAGAAATAGTAGGTAGTTGGAATTGTATTTTAAATATTAATTTACCTTCATCACTTATTTTATCAAGAAATGAAGTGCCTATGCTTGAATTTAGTAGTATGCATTTAGTAGTTAACGGTGGATATATAGTTAGAAAAGAATTTACACCTTTAAGAGGAATTATTATTGCTACAGGTAGCGAAGTTCATACTGCTGTTCGTATAGCAGAAGATTTAATGCGTGATAGAAAAATGGATATTAGAGTTATTAGTATGCCTTGTAAAGAATTATTTTTAATTCAAGATGAAGCATACCAAAAAGAAATGTTGCCAATTGGTGTTAAAGTAGTTGTAATTGAAGCGGGGTCTTCTTATGGATGGGATCAATTTGTATATAATCGTAATTATTTAATAACAATCGATAATTTTGGTATTAGTGGTACTAAAGATGAAGTATTAAAACATTGTGATTTTGATTATGAAACAATTAAATCTAGAGTAGAAAGACTATTACGATAGTCTTTTTAAATTGGTATATGAATATAATAAGTATTGTAAAATGGCTTGAAATTTAGTAAGATATTAATAGGAGGAAATGATATATGAACTGGGGAGCGTTTATTTTAGATTTATTACAAGTAATAGGATTAATATTAGTAGGTGGAGTAATAGGATTTTTTATTGCTCGTAACTATATGAAAAAATATTTAAAGAAAAACCCACCAATTAATGAACAAATGATAAAGGCTATGATGACTCAAATGGGTAGAACACCAAGTCAAAAACAAGTTAACCAAATGATGAAATCTATGTCTAAATATATGGATTGATGATATGAAACCAATTATTGGGGTTCTTTTAAGGGAACAAAAAACATTAGGTAATAAGTATATGAGAGGTGTTTATAGTGATGTCGTTAGTGATGTCAATAAACATGGTGGAATAGTTATAGGTATTCCTAATCCACAAAGTGGAATCTTTTATGACAAGGATATTACTAATACGCCTTCATTAACCGAAGATGGCTTTAATGATATGAAGTTAATTGTTGATATGTGTGATGGTATGATTTTTCAAGGTGGCGATGAATACTTTAATTATGATTTAAAAGTATTGAAGTACTGTTATGACAAAGATATGCCTGTATTAGGCATATGTTTAGGAATGCAAACAATGGCTTGCCTATTTGATGGAGAAATGATTGATATAGGAAATATGAGTCATAAACAAGATAAAAAATATGTTCATGATGTACACATCGATAAAAATTCAAATCTATATAAAATACTAGGAAAAGAAAATATTTCAGTAAATAGTTTTCATAAATCGAAAATTATTAAAACAGCATTAGATATTGTTGCGACAAGTGATGATGGTATCATAGAAGCTGTTGAAGATAAAAGTCGTAAGTTCTTTTTAGGATTACAATGGCATCCTGAAAGAATGTCTCATTATGATGAATTACAAGATAAAGTTATAAAAAGTTTTATAGAATCGTGTAAAAAAGTCTAAAAATATTATTTATTAATATTTTTTTTTGGTAAAAACTACTAATAGATATTCTTTTGATTTCATTGAATAACTAAAAAAGATATGTTAAAATCGCATAATACAATAATAAAATGGAAAGATAATTATAGGTGATTTAATGAAAAATAAAGGATTTACATTAATAGA
>CAYPGI010000016.1:0-12332 GCA_964410275.1 uncultured Muribaculaceae bacterium
CTGTTTTGCCCTTATACTTAAGCAGTTTTTGGTTTTTGTTGACAAAATATTTACAAAATCCTTCATTCACTAGGTATAATAACACAAAAACAATTATACTTCAATATTTTTTACCAATTTATGGTACTTTTTTGAGTGACTTCGTTCGACAAAATTCGACAAAATTTAATCTACTTAATTACCTTCAATTTATTTATTGGCCAAATTCTTAAAAAAGGTTTACCAATGATGTCTTTTTTAGATATTAATCCGAAATTTCTGCTATCTAAAGAATCACCACGATTATCTCCTAAAACTAAATACATATCGTCTGGAATAACCTCATATCCTAAATCTTTTAGTGTGAAATTTTCAGTAACCATACCATCAACAATCTTTTCAATGTAAGGTTTACCATTTATGTATAGCACATTATCATTATATTCGACAGTTTCCCCCGGAAGACCAATTACCCTTTTTATTAAATATTTAGTATCTTCATAAGAAAAAGCTATAATATCATTTCTTTTAGGTTCCTTAAAATGATATATAAACTTATTTAATAATAATACCTCGCCATTATTTAATGTTGGTTTCATGGAAGGTCCAACTACTTGTTGCAAACTAATAACATATATAACAATTACAATAATTCCAACCGCAATTAATATATATTTTATTGTATCGTTAAAAAACTCTTTTAATTCTCTTAGATCCATATTATCATCTCCATATTATATACATTTTATCATTTCTTGTTAAAATATTCTAGTAGCAAATAAAAAAGAGATGTTACTCTCTTAATTATTACCTAAAAAGTATACTTTATACCATAATAAGAACGCATAAATTGTCCACAATTTTCGACCATTATTTTTTTTGTTGTTATAATGTTCTTCTAATAAATTTAAAACTTGCGCTTGATCAAAGAATTCTTTAACATAATCCTTATTAAATGCTTTCTTTAATAGATTATAATATTTTTCTTCTTTTATCCATTGAGAGAAAGGGACTGGAAATCCAACCTTAGGTCTTTTTGCCCAATCTTCAGGTATTTTTTTATTAGCGCATTCTCTAAATATATATTTTGTTGTTTTATTTTTTATTTTATATTCGGTAGGTATCTTAGAAGCTAATTCCATAACGACTTTATCTAAGAAAGGTACTCTTAATTCTATTGAATGAGCCATAGTCATTTTATCTGCTTTTAAAAGAATATCTTGTGGTAACCATAAATGCATATCTAAGTATTGCATTTTAGTTACATCGTCTTTGTATTTTACTTTATCAAAATAAGGTTTTGTTATTTCTTTAAAATCTTTACCTATTTTAAAACGATCAGTTACAATATTTCTAGCTTCTTTGTCATTAAAAATAAATGCTTGACCAATATAATAATCTTCTACTGGTAATCCGTTTTTTACTAGGAAGTTCTTTCCATGAAACTTAGGTAATATATTCGCTAATTTACCAATAGGATATCTAACAAACTTAGGTAATTTACGATACATATAATCTTCTTTAACAATACCATAAGAAGTATACCCCCCAAACAATTCATCTGCTCCTTCACCTGATAAGACAACTGTAACATGTTCTCTTGTCATCTCAGATAAAAAGTATAAAGGAACAGCAGAAAGGTTAGCATGAGGTTCATCTGAATGATATTGTACTGTTTCTAATTTATCAAAGAATTCATCAGCTTTAATAATTTTATTGACATTCTCTATCTTTAAAATATCAGATAGTTCTTTAGCATAATTTACTTCGCTAAAGCCCTTATTTTCAAAACCAACTGAAAAGTTTTTATCTGGCATTAAAGTAGCAGTAATATAACTTGAATCGACACCTCCTGATAAAAATGATCCTAATAAAACATCACTTATCTTATGGTATTTAACAGATTCTTTTACTGTTTCTTCAATATCTTTCATATATTCTTCCATTGATTTTTTCTTAGCGTTGAATTTAACTTCATAATACTTTTTGATTTTCATTTTACCATTTTTATAAGTAAAATAAGAACCTGGTTCTAATTTAAATACATTTTTAAAAAACGTTTCATTTAAAACTGAATATTGAAATGTCAAATATGGTTTTAAAGCTTCTTCGTTTAACTCTTTAACAAAATTTGGATGTGGTAAGAAACTTTTAATTTCTGATCCAAATATAAAAGAGTCTTTCATATTGGCATAATAAAACGGTTTTATTCCAAAATGATCTCTTGCTCCAAATAACTCTTTATTTTCAATATCCCAAATTACAAAAGCAAATTGTCCTCTTAACTTTTCAACTATTTTAACACCATATTCTTCATACCCATGAATAAGTACTTCTGTATCAGTATTTGTAACAAATTTATGCTTCTTTTTTACTAATTCTTTCTTTATTTCTTTAAAGTTATATATTTCTCCATTATAAATGATAAGTTTGTTTTTCTTTTCATTATATATTGGTTGAGCACCCGTTTTTACATCGATAATACTTAATCTTCTATGACCTAAAGCTACAATATCATCTACATATATGCCTTCACTATCTGGTCCACGATGAATTATTTTATCAGACATTTCTTTTATTATTTTAGTTTTTTCACTTTTATTTTTTTTGTCTATAAATCCAACAATTCCACACATTTTATGCCTTCTTTCAAACTATATATTATATTATAACATTATTACTATATTTTTTTACAAAAAAAAAGAATTATTTATCTTCTTTTTGTAAACCATATTTACGATTAAATTTTTCAACACGGCCTGTCTTAGTAGTAGATCCTTGTACTCCTGTAAAGAAAGGATGACATTTATCACAAACTTCAATATGTAACTCTTCTTTATTTGATTGTACTGTAAATGTATTACCACAAGCACAATTAACTTTTGTTTCAACGTATTTTGGATGTATTCCTTTTTTCATACAAAAACTCCTTCCTTTATATATAGATTAATTCACATTAATCAAAAGCGTTATTATTATAGCAATTATTTTTTTAAAAAGCAATATCAATCTCTACTTTTTCCAAATAAACTTAATAATCTAATGAAAATATTTACAAAATCTAAGTATAATTGTAAAGCTCCAACAATAGCCACACTTTCTTGATTTTGTATATATGGTATCATTCGTTTAATTTTTTGAATATCATAAGCAATAAATACAACAAATATTATAATGCCTATCCAATTAAGAACTATATCAAAAAAAGCATTTTGTAAAATTAGATTAATTAAAGTCGCAACTATTAAACCAATTAATCCCATTAATAAAATCGTTGATATTTTTGATAAATCAATATTTGTGGTAGCTCCTATTAAAGCAAATAAAGCAAATATAAGTGCAGTTATACCAAATATTAATATAATCGAATTGATTTCAAACATTACAAATATAATTGAGAATGTTAATCCTGAAACTAATGAGTATATAATAAACATAGTGGCTGCGGTGAAGAAATTCATCTTCGGAGCTTTCGCAGATAATATATATACTAAAGCTAACTCTATCAAAATAATAAACCAATAAGATCCTGTTTCAAAAATATTGTATAACATGTTTTCTTGAGTTGAGACATATAGAGCCATGCCAAAAGTTACCAATAACCCGATAAACATCCATCCAAATATTTTAGAAAAAACTTTACTCATATAAATACCTCCAATTATATTATAACTTATTTTACCTGATTAAAGCAATTATTTTATTAGCAATAGCATTATACCCCTCATTAGAGGGATGAATATTAGTAGGATTAGGTAAATAATCGTTGTATTTAAATAAATCATAAATATCAACATACTTAATATTGTATTCATCACAGAGATTATATAACTTTTGATTAGCATATAATAATAATTCTTCCATTTTTACCTTTAATTCATAGTTTGGTGCAAGATTATAATATCCAACGACATATATATCTTCTTTTGAATAAGTTCTTACTAATTTAAATAGATTATTGATATCGTTCATAATCTGATCTACCTTATCGTATGGTTTTCCACTATCCATTGTTAAATGATATAGTAAATCATTACTACCAATTGAAATAGTAGTAATATCTGCTTTTATTAAAGCATTTTGAATAGTTTTAGATTTATTATCTATTATTAATTCTTTATTACTATTAATATCATTAATCAGGTCAGTTGTCCTATATCCCTCTTTGGCAAATTCTTTAACAAATGCTTCTAATTTATTTTTACTTTTAAAGTAATTACTTACTTGATTAGTATAACCATATGACTTTTCATTATATGCATTTATTCCTACTGCTAGTGAATCACCTAAAGCTAAGTAATATATTTTTCTATCAATTGTTGTTAGGTAGATTAAAAACACTAAACCGACAACAATAATTCCAATTATTATTTTTTTCATTAGACCTCCTAAAAAAAAGTAGATTTTATCTACTTAATTATATTTCTTCTAATTTGATTTTAGCACCAACTGCTTCTAGTTTCTCAATTATATTTTCATAACCTCTAAGGATATGTTCAACCTCTTCTATAATTGTTTCTCCTTGAGCAGTTAATCCCGCTAAAATAAGACATGCTCCCGCTCTTAAATCAGTAGCAACAACTTTTTTTCCTACTAATTTAGAAGGTCCAGCAATAACGATTCTTTGTCCGTCAATGGTTATATTTGCTCCTAATTTATTTAAATATTCTACATTTTGAAATCTATTTTCATAAATGGTTTCTTCTAAAGTTGAAACACCATTACAAGTTGTTAGTAAGGCCGTAATTGGTTGTTGAAGATCGGTAGCAAATCCTGGATATACTTGAGTTGTAATATCAACTGGTTTTAAATTATCACTTTTAGAAATTGTTAAATAGTCATCATAAGTATCTAATTTTACACCCATTTCACGTAATTTAGTTAATAATGCTTCTATATGTTCCGGTATAATATTTTCTATTTTTAAATTTTTTCCCATTAAAGCCCCAGCAATAACATAAGTTCCTGCTTCTATACGATCAGGGATAACTTCCATATAACAACTTCCTAGTTTTTCAACACCCGTAATTCTTATTTGACTTGTCCCTGCTCCGCTTATTTTAGCCCCCATTTGATTTAAGAAGGTTGCTACATTAACAATTTCTGGTTCTTTAGCTGCATTATCAATAATTGTTATACCAGTAGCTTTAACAGCTGCTAACATAATATTAATAGTTGCCCCCACACTAACAGTATCTAAATATATATGTCCGCCTTTTAATTCATCGGCAATAATAGTATATTTACTACCTTCTCCTATTACTTTAGCACCTAGTGCTTCAAACCCTTTTAAGTGCAAATTAATAGGTCGTGCTCCTATGGAACAACCACCTGGAAAATACATTTCTACTTTTTTATATTTACCTAATAAAGCCCCCATAAAATAATATGAAGCTCTTAATTTTTTCGAAATGCTTTCTGGAATACTTTTATTTTCTACAGCACTTGAATCAATTTCCATTAATTCGCCTTTTCTACTTACTTTAGCACCTAAAAATGTCAAAATTTCATTTAATGCATCTATATCAGATATATTAGGAATATTATCGATTTTTACTAATTCGTCTGATAAAAGAGAAGCCGGAACTAAAGCAACTGCACTATTTTTAGCGCCGCTAATTCTAATGGTCCCCTCAAGTAAATTTCCGCCTTGAATAATTATTTGTTTCATATAACCTCCACTATATAAATTTTATGTCAATTAGGTTTTATTGTAACTACCAAATAAAATTATTTTTTGTTTTACAGCATCTTTGATAGCTTGTTCACCAGCACCAATCACTTTTCTTGGATCATAAACTGTTGGATTTGTAGCAATAAAATTTCTTATTGCATTATACCAAACAACTTGTAATTCCGTATTAACGTTTATTTTAACAATGCCACAAGAAATGGATTGCTTAATCATATCTTCAGGAATACCTGTTCCTCCATGAAGAACAAGTGGAGTACTTGTTTTTATACCTATTTCAAGCATTCTTTTAAAATCTAAATTCGGTTGACCTTGATATAATCCATGAACACTTCCTAGTGCCGGAGCTAAAAAGTCAACTCTTGTTTCTCTAGTAAATCTAATACTTTCATCAACTTTTGCAAACATAGCAGCACTTGTTATTCCATCTTCAGTACCACCAATAGCTCCTATTTCTGCTTCAACTGTAACTTTATACTTAGAAGCATATTTCATTACTTCTTTTGTTATTCTAATATTTTCATCTAGCGTTTCTGAAGAAGCATCTATCATAACAGAAGTAAATCCAGCGTTGATTGCATTAATACAATTTTCCACACTACTACTATGATCTAAATGAATTGCAACTGGAATAGTTATATTTAAGTCCTTTACTAAACTTTTTACAAGATTAGTAACAACATTAAAGCCACCCATATATTTTGTTGCCCCTTCACTGACTCCTAAAATAACAGGACTATTATTATTTTGACATTCTTGTAAAATATATTTTGTCCATTCTAAGTTATTTATATTAAATTGTGCTACAGCATACTTTTCTTTTCTTGCCTTAGCAAGCATATCTTTCATATTTACGATCATTTTATCACCTAACTTAATTATATATTTTTTTATTAATTAAAGCAATTAAATTAAACATGTTATATGTAAAAATGAGTAAATACAATCTAATTTAAATTAGATAAAAAAGACCTATTATTATTAATATTAGTCCTCCTAAGATTGTCGAAAGGGCTCCTATTAACTTATTAATTTTTTTTCCTAAAGTTAACCCTAGATACGAAAATATAAAGCTAGATAAAGCAAATAAAAAGGAAGCTATAAAGTAATTGCTAGTTATCGATTCAAGGCCGACACCTACCGAAAAACTATCAACACTGACAGCAAATCCAAATAACAATGATTCTACTCTTTCCATTTTTTTTATTTCTTTATTTTTAAATGTATCTATTATCATCTCAATCCCAATAAAACATAACACTATAAAAACAATTGTATTAGGGGAGGCTGGTAACAATTTAATGACTTGACTACCTAAAAGAACACCAATTAAAGGCATAAAAAAATGAAATATTCCTATGATAATTGATAATATAATAATATCAATTTTTTTAATATTTAAAGTCCCATAAGCTAAAGATAGGGAAAAAGCATCCATGCTTAAACTAACTGCTATCATCAAAACAATTAATAGAGTCATAAAATCCTCCTATAAAAGTTTATTTTTACAAGAGGACTTTAAGACTACAAATATTTTTCAATCATTTCTTGAATAAAAAATTTATACTCAACTTTATCACTTTCGCTAGCTTCTAATAAACATAAAGGAGGAAAAAGAACACACCACCAATTATCCCCTTCACCTTTTCCTAATGTTACTAATACTGATTCATAGTATCCTTCATCATATATAACATCATTAAATTCCTTTTCCGGAAAATAATTATATCCAAAATTAACCTTATACCCTAAATTATATTTTTCTTCAATCAATAAATCACTAATTGAATTGTCAATATCTTTTAAATTATTATTAATAGTATTCCTTGCATCATCAATTCCTCTTGTATTTTCAAGTAAGTGATACATTTTACTTTGTAATAAATGAGATACCTTTTTCTTAATAGATTGATCATATTCAGTATTACTATTAGGAACTACTCTTAATCTTATTGCTTCTTCAGGAATAGTAATTTTATTCGCACTAATATTACCTACTAATAAATAGAAACCTAATATTAATAACATAACAATAATTGATTTATTCACAAAAAAATCATCTCCTATTTAAATAGTGAGAGATTTTTTGTTTTTTTATACATTATTTATGATAACTTTCATTTTTACTAATTTTGAATGAACGATATAGCTGTTCTAAAAGAATAACTCTAAATAATTGATGAGGAAAAGTTAATTTAGAAAAAGATAATTGATAATTACTTCTCTCTTTAATTAGCTTGTCTAATCCATAAGATCCACCAATAATAAAAGTAATATTTGAATTTATAATCAATACTTCTTCTAATTTTTTTGATAGCTCTAACGAACTCAATTCTTTACCTTCAATTTCTAAAGTAACAACATAATCCTTTTCATTAATATATTTTTTTATATTTTCCATTTCTTTCTCTAAAATTAAATTAATATTGTTAGAAGAAATATCCTCTACTTCAATTATTTCAATTTTACTATATTTACTTAATCTTTTTAGGTATTCATTAATTGCTTCTTTATAAAATTTTTCTTTGATTTTTCCAACACATATTATCTTTATCATATTTCAATCATTTCCAACCTATTATCTTGTGTAGCAATTTGTATGTTATCAAAATTATTATTTTTTTCTTTTAGAATGTTTCTCAAAGTATTTAATGCTAATTCAGGAGTATTATTTTCGTCACTTAAATGAGCTAAAATAACACTCTTAGTATTATCACCTATGAACTTAGCTAAATACTTTGCTGAATCTTCATTTGATAAATGCCCTACATCACTTATAATACGCATTTTTGTATGATATGGACGGCGGCAATTCATCAACATATTTATATCATGGTTACTTTCCATTATATAAATATCTTTATTAATTAATCTTGAATGATTTTTTTGATTTATATATCCAGTATCAGTTATATAAACTAAACTTTTAGAATTACTTTCTAATATATATCCATTTATATCATTTTTATCATGTGATAGTTTTATAATATCAATAAATAAGTCATCTAAAGTAATATTGTCTTTAATAAAGTAATATTCTTTTAAATCAAAACTAAGTTCATTGTACATTTTTTCAGTTAAATAAATAATAGGATTATATTTTTTTATAAAAGGTGGTATTCCATTTATGTGATCTCCATGGGTATGTGTTATAAACACGCTATCTATTTCTTTAGGATCGATACCTAAATTTAATAATTGTGTAGTAGTATAAGATAAATTAGTACCTAAATCAATTAAAATTTTATGATTTTTTGTTTCTACATAGGTACAATTACCTCTACTACCACTTGCTAATACACATATTTTCATTAATAATATGCAAGCGGATTTACTTGATATCCACCTCTCCATGGTGCTCCAACCCAAATTTCATAATGTAAATGTGGACCTGTTGCATCACCAGTCATTCCCATATATCCTATTACTTCACCACGACCTACAATAGAGCCAACTTTTGATTTTCTAATACCAGATAAATGGGCATATAAAGTATAATATCCATTATTATGATTTATTATCACATGATATCCAAAACTATTATGCCACTCTGCTTTATAAATAGTACCATTATTAGCAGCATATATTTGTGAACCATATCCTGGTCCTGCTATATCTAATGCAGCATGCAATTCACGCCATCCACTAAATGGATTTGAACGATATTGGTAAGATGATGTTAGCATCCAACCACCTTGAGTTGGCCAACCCCATGAGTATAAACTACCTACACTTGGTTGATATCTTGTACCAACAAGAACTACTTCTGTAACTGTAGGCTTTATTTCAACTGTAGATCCTGGTTCAACATATACTACTGCACCATTAATTGATTTAACTTTAGTAGTGACACGATCTAATCCATTAACACCCTCTTGAACTACAGAATCTTCTCCTATAATTCGTTCTGGATCTTGACGATACTCTGTTTTATATTTACTTTCAATATCATCAACTACTGTTTTTTCCACAACAACATTTATTATAGGATCGATTACTCCAACATAAACTTCTTGTCCCGGAAACAATAAATTACTAGTATTTGTAAATTCTGGATTACTAATAAAAAATTCTTCTATATTTATTTTGTTTTTGAAGGCGACCTTTTCAATAGTATCACCTAATTGAACTGTATAGGTTTTACTTTTTTCAGTCGTTCCAAATAATAAATATTGTGATAATGTATCAGCATTTGTATATATATTTTCTTCAACAGATATTTTAGTTTTTTTAATAGTTATATTTTCTTCAACATAAGCTACATCAATTAATTCTCCTGTTGTTTCAATTTTCTTTTGCTTTTTATTTATATATAAATCATATTTTTCAGTTCCTACAAAAGTAGTTACCGTATTTTCAACTGCTGTTTTAAATATTTCTTCATCAATTACATATATAATTTCTGTTCCATTTTCCTTTTTGATAGATAATTGATATCCTTCAATTGTAAATGGTTTTAAATTTTGCATTTTATTATATATTTCTTTTATTGTACTAAGTTCGCTACTATATGTCGTTAATTTTCTTACTTCCAATCCATTTGGAGCATAAACTTTATCAACATCAAATTTTGATTTAAAAAAATTACCTTTATTATCAATATATTTATATAATTCATCTTTTGATTTTATAACACCTAAAACTTGATCATCTAAATAAACTTGATAATAAGTATTTGGTTCATTAGTAACCTTATAATTAAATCCAAGCAAAAAGATTGTCATACCAATAAGTACAACACATATAATTGTAGAAAAATGTTTCAAACAAATCACCTATTTTCTTCTTTATTTATAACATTTATAAACGTATTGGTATTCTTTTGAAATAATAACTTAATATCCTTGGTCGGTCCATTACGATGTTTCGCTATTATTAATTCGACTTCACTAGTTGGGTCTTCATTATGTTCACCATAATAGTCTGCTCTGTGTAGGAATGAGACAATATCGGCATCTTGTTCAATTGCTCCTGATTCCCTTAAATCACTTAAGAAAGGTCTTTTGCTTTCACGACCTTCAACATTTCTTGATAATTGTGCTAGAGCAACAACAGGAACACCTAATTCCATTGCCATCGTCTTTAGTCCTCGTGATATTTCTGATACTTCTTGTTGTCTATTTCCAGCATATCTACTACTACCTTGAATAAGAGTTAAATAGTCAATAATAACAATACCAAGCCCATCAGTAGATGAAGCCAAACGACGACATTTTGCTCTTATTTCACTTATTGTCATACCAGGGGTATCATCTATATACATTTTAGTATCAGCTAAACGACTAATTGCTTCGTTTACTCTTTTCCAATCATTGTGTTCTAACCATCCATTTTTTAATTTATTACCATCGATTTGTCCTACTTGTGCAAGCATACGCATAACTAATTGTTCAGCCGACATTTCCATATTAAAAACTGCCACTGTTTTATCAGAACTTATTGCCATATTAGTAGCAATGTTTAAAGCAAAGGCTGTTTTTCCGACACCAGGACGAGCTGCGATAATGATTAATTCGTTTGCATGAAATCCTGAAGTTAAATTATCTAAATCGTAAAAACCAGTTGCTAAACCAGTAATCTTTCCTTCATTTTGTGCTAGTTTTTCTAAATCAGATTGTGCTTTGAATAAAACTTCTTGAATAGTTTTAAACTCACTACCTTTTCTAGTTTTAACAACATTAAGAATTTTCATTTCAGCGCTATCTAATACTTCGTTTAGTGTTTCTGTCGAAGAATACCCTTCTGTAACTATTTTTGTAGCTTCTTCTATCAATCTTCTTAAAACTGCTTTTTCATTTACAATGCGAATATATTCATCAATATTAGCAGCACTAGGAAGTAAATTACTTAATTCAAGTAAATATTCAACTCCACCAATTTGTTTTAGCCACTTTCTTTTATCAAGTTCCGCTGTCACTGTTGTTATATCTATTGGTGTTCCCTTTTCAGTTAAATCAGCAATAACAGTGAATATTTTAGAATGTGAATCTAAATAAAATAATTCGTTACTTAAGTTTTCAATTCCCTTTTGAAGAGCATATTTAGATAAAAATAACGAACCAATTACTGATTGTTCTGCTTCTATACTATGCGGCATTACCCTTTCAGCCATACTTATCACCTACTCTTTAATTAATTCTACTTTTAATATAACTTTTACTTTTTTATGTAATTCTATTTCGACGTTATGAAAACCTAAATTTGATAAGGTTTCTTTCATACTAATCATCGTTTTATCTATTTCGATTCCTTTATTTTTTAATTCAGTAATGATTTGTTTTGAACTTACACTACCAAATACTTGATCTTCTTTTCCTGTTTTGACTTTAAATTTTAGAGTTATCTTTTCTATTTTTTCTTTTACTTTTTCGCACTCTTTAATTAATTCTTGTTCTTGTTTTTGTTTTTTACTATTATTACTTTCTAATGCTTTTATGTTATTTTCACTCGCAATAACGGCATACCCTTTTTGGATTAAGAAATTCATTCCATAGCCATCTTTTACTTCCTTTATTTCTCCTTTTTTGCCTTGCCCTTTAAGATCTTTTACAAATATAACTTTCATAATTCACCTCTTTAAAAATAACTTGTATCATTATTATACTATAAATTGATTAAGATGTCTTTATTATAAAAGAAAATGAGAAAATTATTTTTTCTC
>CAYPGI010000017.1:0-12064 GCA_964410275.1 uncultured Muribaculaceae bacterium
AAATATAAGCCCCAAGTATAATTATTAAAAGAATAAATAATACTAAAACGATTGCAGCGCTAGATATACCAGTATTACACATAAAACATTCCTCCTTTTTTTATCTTTTCACATTATTTTATGGCGATTTAGGAGATATGTGATAACTTATCACTAAATTCTTGTGTTTTTTTCTCTTTTTTGATATTATATTAAATGTATGATGTAAAACATTGTAACAATCGAAGGGAGAAAGAAAATGAAAAAAGCAAGATTATTAATTGCTACATTATGCGTAGGGTTATTGCTAACTGGCTGTGGTAAAATACCAACTTTAAAAAACGGAGAAGAAGTAATAGCGAGCATAGAAGGAAAAGATTTTAGTGTGGAAAATCTATATGCAGAAATGAAAAAACAAGGTGGTTATCAAGTACTAGTAAATATGATCGATGATTATATTATTAATAAAGAAATACCTGATGACAAAGAAGCAATTGCTTATGCTGATACTCAAATTGAAGCTTTTAAAGCACAAGTTGAAAGTTATGGACAAGATTATTTAACTACTTTAACTTCTTATGGATTCAAAGATGAATCAGAATTCAAAGATTACTATATTTTAAATTATAAATCAAATCTAGTAATGGAAAAATATTTAAAGAAAAATATCAAGGATAAAGAAGTTGAAGAATACTATAAAGATAAAGTTTTTGGAGAAATGACAGTAAGACATATCTTGATTGATCCTAAAACTGAATCTGATATGACTGCAGAAGAAATTAGTAAAGCTGAATCTGAAGCGTATAAAAAAGCTGAAGAAATTATTGCTAAGTTAAAAGATGGTAAAGACTTTGCTGATTTAGCTAAAGAATTTTCTGATGATAAAGGTACTGCTAGCGAAGGTGGTCTATATTCTAACTTCGTTAAGGGTGACGGAACTGTTGATGAATTTTGGAATGCTTCTGTTCTATTAAAGGATGGCGAATATACTGAAAAGCCTGTTAAAACTCAATTTGGTTTCCACATTATTTTAAGAGTTAAACAAAACGCTAAACCAAAGTTAAAAGATGTTAAAGATGATGTATTGTCTTCCATTGTAAAAGATATGCTAACAAAAGATAGTACTTTAAAAAATAAAACATGGACTGATATAAGAAAATCTTATAAATTAGATATTGTTGATTCTGATATTAAGAAATTATATGAATCAAATAATAAATAAAAAGAACTAATTAAAGTTCTTTTTTTTGTATTACTTCTTCTATTTCTTCTTTACTATATCCCTTTTGATATAGTTTTTGTTTAAGCTGATAGTATAACTTGTCGTCTTCATACTTCTTAGAAAGCTTATTATATTGCCTATCATATTCTTTTTCAATATTGTTATTAGTATTTGTATATTGTTCTAGGCATTCAACAATCATTTCTCTTTTATAACCTAAATTAATTAATTCAACAATTAATTTTTGTTTTAGAATATATAATGAATACCTGTGATTATTCACTACTTTTTTCTTTATCATTTTATTTAACTTATCTAATATTACTTCATCATCAATTTTGTTTATTTCTGATTCGATAATATTAGAATCTATACCATAATTAAATAAAGAAGTCTTAATTTTTTCCGATCCATCATTACTTAAATGAATTCGATCAGAAATATAGGAAGATGCAAATTTTATATCATCAATTAAATTAATCTTTCTTAATTCATTTTTTATTTTGTTTTTTTTCTCATCTTCTAATTCAAATTTATCTAAAAAAGTGTCAATTTTTTTTTCGCTTCTAAGTCTTTTTGTTATATAATTAATAGTCTTATTATATATATCATAATAACTATTATCTTTATTTATTTCATTTAGTTCTTGCAACGTTAATTCGTTTTTATATAATAAACTATTCTTTAAAATAATATCGTCATAAGTAACAATCTTTTCATTATTATCAAATTCTATTTTATATTTACCATTACTCATTTTTTTGATTTTTTCAATCTTCATACAATCACCACTTAAATTATACACTATTTTTTAAAAAGAAAAAATCTAATTCATTCTTTTATTTGAATTAGATTTTTAGCAACTTCTTCTAGAGCTCTACCTATCTCTTTTTTGGACGTATACTCATTTAGTTTCATTTGATAATGTTCAGTTTCACGCATTTCCTTTGCTCTTTTAGCCACGATATTTACTAGTAAATATTTTGAACCAATTTGAGTAAGTAATTTATCAATTGATGGATATATCATAATGTCGCCCTCCTTAATATGATAATATATTATATTTTAATTTGACACAAGGGTTTACGGTTTTTTTGACATTAATTGACACTACTTTTTACTATTATAACGTGCTAATAAATATAAAACGAGACTATATTCAACTATTATATTTTTAAAAGTATAAAAGTTTTCAATAAACTTTTCAGATTTTTTAGATGCATTAAGCTTTATCGCATCTAGTAAAATACTAATATGCATTCTATTTTTTATATCAAAGATCACTACTGACCCAGTAAATCCTTGATGTGCTAAAGTAATATCAGAAAATTCCTTTGGAGCATAACTTATATCACTATCATCATTTGAAATATATAATCCAGCATATGTTCTTTTTCTTCCCTTTTCATCAAAAAAGTAATCTTCTAACATCTTTTCGATAAATTCTTCATCAAAAAATTCATAATTATATAATAGTAAACTTAGTTTTAACATATCTATACTATTAGTGAATATTCCTGCCGCACCTGTTACTCCATCATTTATACGAGTTTTAAAGTCTTGTGGCATCCCTGTATTATTACCATTACCTAATAGTATATAATTATCCATATTTGGATTAAACATTGTATATTTTAAGTCATAGACATCAAAAATATACTTTTTCATTAATTCTGGTAGTGTTAAACCACTAATTGATTCTAAAACATATCCCAAAACGATAAACCCAATATCAGTATAATTACTACTTTCATAACTATAATCAATTACTTTAACACTTTCTAAAGTACGAATAAAATTTTCTTTATTAATTGACGAAGATAATTTACCATTAGTTTCAATTTTACCATACATCTTTATCGCATCTATTACTGTATAACCATCTAAATCCGCAAATTCTGGACATATATCCTTTATTGCATCTGTATATTTAATTAGTCCAAGTTTTTCAAATTCATAAACTAATTTTAAGACAAAAACCTTAGTAATTGATGCAACATCAAACAAAGTATTATCTTCTATTTTTTGATTACTTAAACTTATCTTATTACTATCAATTCCAATGGTAACTGCAATAGTATTTACTTCGTTTTCTGGATTCATTTGATATTTGGTTATAATGCGTTCTAATTCATTCAAAAAATTATTAATATCATCATTAATAATTATATTTTTTACTCTATTTTTTATCTTTTCAGTGTCAAACACAGCCCCATTGTCAACTAATTCTTTTATTAAATTATCAAGAAATACTTCATTCATCTTCTAAACACTCTTTCTTAAGCCTTCTAATACCTCAAACATTGCCCAAGTATCTTGCTTGCAATACTCAATTAATTTTTTATATTTATGTTCAAATTCTAACTTATTAAATTTAGGAAACGATGCATAAGTAACTAATGCTTCTATGCCATTTCCTATTTCCATTTCATTATAACTTAAGTTACTAAATAAAGGCAATACCTTTTTTATTGAAAAAGACCCATTCATATCTTTATGATAATAGTTAAATAGTTTAGCTTCTTCAGAAGAATAACCAAGTTCTTCGTATAAAGATGTTTTGGTTTTAACTATATATAGCAAATCAAAAATCATTTCGCGCATCTTTAATAATTCTTTTTTATATGTTGGGAAGATATCTGCTAGTTCTTTAAGTCTTGTTTTCTCAAATGATTCATTATAAACTAAAACAGTTCCTCCACTATTTACATCTATCCATTCAATCATTTTTTTGATTAGTTCTTCTCTACAATCATCATGAGAATTAGCTAAAAACTCAAAGTGATCTTCTTCTTTATCGCATTTACCTTTCTCTTTTTCAATATGCAAAGAAAATTGAAATACTGATTGAGTATAACACTTCTCTCCTCTATATCTTGGAAGTGGACAAGGAAAGGTCTCAAAGTCTAAATGATAAATTGGATATGTAATTTGCTTTAATCCATCACTTATCTTATTTTTATTTATGTATGGAATTCCTGTTTCAACTACTTTCCTTTGAATAATATTGTTTTCCCTATTCAAATAAGCTATTGGTACATCAAGCATTGATACTATACCATCTTTGACTAAATCAAATCGATCATATTTATTATTAGATTGATCCTTAAAGCCATTATGACTACCTATATAATTGAATATCGAGTTTTTCGTAGGTATATGTTTCCAACAAATACTTTGATATTTACAACAAGTTGTTTTTTTGTTTTCACAATATGGTCCTATAGCAACAGGATCTGCTTTTAAATTATGAATATATAATTCGACATTCTTACGATCAATATCAACTATATCATGATAACCCTTTACAACACTAGTAAAATCAATAAAGCATACAATATCATTACCATTAGTATCAGTATTATAAACTGGTTCACCATTAATATAAGTACCATCAAAAATATATTCAGCATTTAATACCGCTAAATAATATTTAATATTATCATAACTTAAATTATTACTTTTTAAATCATTTTCAATAATATATCTTTGAACTGCTAAGTCATATATATAGTGACCTGGTTTACTCCATTTATCAAATAACTTTTCTTTGTATTTATAGTATTTATCAACTTCCATATAATCTTCGATATTTACATCTAATTCTTCTAACAAACAATAAATACCTCGTTCGTTTTTCATAAAAATGGAATTTACTTTATCTTGACCAAATTCACTAGTAATCTTATTACCTATTTTTAAAAAGGTATTAGTTGTTGTAGCTTTCGCTTCAATAATATTAAAAGTATTATCTACTTCATTATAAATATCGACATAACACAAATATAAAATGCCACCTATTTTACAGTCAAAACTCTCTTGTGTATAAGTATCCTTAGAGTATTTAAAAGTACCATCAAAATACTTAGGAGCTATACCTCCCGCGAGTAATTCAACTTGATTATAGTAAGGTAGCATTATTTCTAAATGTTCATTAGTTACATCAATTAAATCATTATCTTCTTCATCATACATATCAGATAATAATTCATTTAAATAAGACTCTTCTTCTTCTTTTCGGTATTCTTCTAAAGTAACAGTACTCTCTAATTTTTCTTTTTTTAATTTGTCTAAAGCAACATATCTAGGACATCTAGCATAATTAATAAACTTAGTTTTAGTTATAGCCATAAATCACCTAAATTCTTTATAAAATTTTTTAACTTCTTCTTTTGTATATTTCTTTGATTTTGTCGCTTTCTTCATTTCGGTTGCAAACTTACCTAACGAAATTAAAGAAGCATCATCACTATCTTTAAAATCGAAAACACACATATTGCTTATAACAATATATTTTTTTATTTTTACTCCATCGTATTTTGAAGCAACCTTTTTTCCATCTTCCTTTAATCCTAAATAAGGATTTTCAATTAGTTCCTCATTATCTTTACCATTTTTTAGAATCAAATTTTTATTATTATACTTACCACTTACTAATCCTTCTTTATCAAATATTTTAAATAAATATATTCCGCTTTGATCGAACATAATCATATCACTTTTATATTCTTTAGTATTAATGATTTTACGATAACCTGGAACTTTATCAATCATTAACAAAAGCAAATCTTTTTTGAAAGCAACATTGCCTTTAACACTAAATACTCCAAATCCAATATAACCATATTTAATATAATGATACATTAATTTAATTAATATCATAATGATAATGATAATTCCAAAAAACAATAAAAAGTTTAAAACTATTTTTATCGTTCTAAGTAATAGATTTAAATATTCTAAATTATCATTTAAAAATAGTATCATGATTATCACCTACTTAATTATTTTATGAATAAGAGGAATTTCCTCATCAAGTTTTTGAGTTATTTCAAAACATTCTAGTATTTCACCAACAGTGATATCTTTATCACCTAAATATACTTTAAGTAATTCCTCATCTTGAAGAACATAGTCTCCTACCTTTTTATTTAAAACAACTCCTACACCATGGTTAATAATATCTGTTTTACTATATCTACCCGCTCCAATTTTACGAGTAATTTCACCTAATTCATATGCATTAATAGCATTTACGAACCCTGTTTTAGAACTTTTTATTGAAAATACTCTCTTAGAAACTTCAATATTATTTATGTCCCCTTGTTGATACTTAATCATTTCACAAAATTTATTATAAGCTTTACCATTTTTTAAATTTTCTTCTACTTCTTTTGAAGCATCATCATAACTAATTGATTTTCCTAAACTAACCATAATAGTCGCGATTTTTGTTACTAAAGAAATTAAATCTTTAGGTCCATTACCTTTTAATACTTCAATGCTTTCCAATACTTCCAAAGAGTTACCAATAGCATTTCCTAATGGTTGACTCATATCAGTAAGTACACATACAACTTCAACATTATTGTTTTTACCTATCTTAATCATTGTATCCGCTAATATAGAAGCATCCTCTAGATTTTTCATTAAAGCCCCATTACCAACTTTAACATCTAACACTATTTTATCAGCTCCACATGCAAGCTTTTTTGACATTATACTAGATGCGATTAAAGGAATTGATTCAACTGTACCACTAACATCCCTTAAAGCATATATCTTTTTATCAGCTGGTACTAGATTACCAGTTTGTGATACTATTGCTAATTTTATATCATTTACTTCTTTAATAAAGTCTTCCCTTTTTAAATCTACTTTAAATCCACTAATTGATTCTAATTTATCAATAGTTCCACCAGTATGACCTAGACTACGTCCGCTCATTTTAGGTACATATACACCACAAGAAGCTACTAAAGGAGCTAGAATTAATGTTGTTTTATCTCCAACACCACCAGTAGAATGTTTATCTACTTTAATTCCTTTTATCTCACTTAAATCAATTTTATCACCGCTATTAAGCATCAAATCAGTAAAATTATAAGTTTCAACATCTTCCATACCATTAATGCAAATAGCCATTAATAACGAACTCATTTGATAATCTTTTATATCACCACTAAGATAACCATCAACTATAAATTTTAACTCATCTTTAGTTAATACTTCCTTATTTTTCTTTTTATTTATTAATTCAATAATATTCACATTATCACCTATAATAATTATAGCATAGAAAAAACTAAATTACACGTAATTTAGTTAACTCGTTTATTAATTATATCCATTGTTTTTTTAGTATCACTGCATATTCTATTATATAATTCCTTATGCTTTTTCAATTCCCTTAAAATTTCTAAATCATTATCTGAAATAGTTATACGGCAAGGTCGATCCTTAGGTTTTATATAGTGATCAATCCCCAATAAATATGAAGGATCTAAATCAAATCTCTCTACTAGTAACATAAAAGTTTCTAAAGTGGGAGTTCTAGCACCTGTTTCATATCCACAAACCGATACTTTTGAAACCCCTAAAATATCGCCGAGTTCTTGTTGGGATAAACCTCTTTTAATTCTTTCTTGTTTTATTCTTTCGCCTATAAGCATATTACCCCTACTTTTTTATGTTTTTAATAAATGTCAAACGATATAAAATCAAACCAAAATAAATCATATTTATATGTGTTAAATTATTAATAATAAAACTCATTTTATTTGTATCTGCATATCTATTACTTAGCGAATTAAAAATATTACTTATAATATTAATATCAAATAAGCCCCTTAACAATATTAACATAATAGCTAAATTAGAAATAATAAAGACTATATTATACTTTTTGTCATTATTAACTACTTTATTCTTTTTATAGATATCGATTATAGTAATAATAACCATTGTCATTAAAAACAAATACATAAGGAACATATCAAATCCTTGGAATGCACATAACCTTATACAAATAAGACAAATAAAAAGTAAAATATTAATTGAGAAAATGATATTTTTAATTAAAAATAATTTCTTATTCATTAATATCACCACTTTCTAAAACTAAACGACTAACACATTCAATTGATCTTATCTTAATTAGAGTAAAATTCATAAAATTATTAATCGTAAAATCATATTCTTCTTGATGAATATTGTGACTTGGATATTTATAGTTATCAGCAATAGGTTCTGATATATAATCTGAGTAAACTAGTAACATATAATTGTACTCAACAAATTGTCCAACATCTAATTTTGGATTATATTTTGCTAAAGTTCTATAAATATCAATGTTTCCTAACATTTCTATTTCAAATACTGGGTCCATTAATTCAAATAATTCCTTCTGAGTCATAACATTTTTATTATAACCATCTTTCAAAAATTCAAGTGTTCTAATTTTTGTTAGTTTTTCTGCTAAATAAATTTTAATGTCATTTAACTCACTATTAGTTAAATAACTATTTTTAATTTTATTAAGTTTTTCTAGATTGTTTTCAATTTTTCCAATTGAGTCCTTTATGTACTTAATTGAATCGCTGTTTTTAAAATCATAAGTATAAGTTTTCGTACTTAAATAAATAATGTGTTCAATATTTGAGATTATAATATGTCCACTTATTGCAAGTATAAAAGTCACTAAAACTGTTTGTAATACTTTTTTCACTGACTACTCCTCCTCTATTATAATATAATTATATCATTTATAATTTAAATTTCAATATAATTGGTTTATTTTGCCATTATTTTGTCGATTTTTCTACTTTTATTTAATATAAGAATCAAAGCGTCACCATAAATATAAAAAAACAGAAATATAATTTCTGTTAATATACTAAATAATAATATCTTCCATATAATTGTTATAAGGCTTTACCTACTTCTTCTTTATAACATAGACCGCCTTCCTTAAACATATCATCATCTCTTGGAACTTTGACAAGAAAATCATATAAAGCTCCTTTTAACGAATCTTTTTCTGCCTCAAATACACCTTTAGCGAACTTGCTATCCTTTTTAACTTCTGTTACTCCTTTTAATTCATTTACCATCAAATAGTTACATACCTTTGGAATAAAATAATTGACAACATACATCCCATTTTTAAAAGTAATTTCAATCATCAAAGCATGTCCTAAATCTCTAGCCATAATTAAAATTCTATCACTTAAACTTAAAATATCTACTCTTACATCCCTAATAGGAAAATCTTTAAATATTTCATATGCTATTTCATTTTCGTGACCATATAAGTGCAAAGAACTACTCTCATCTTCTCCCATAGAATCTATCTCTGGCATTTTATGATAAACTTCTTCGTTATTAACAATCGAAGCATGTAATAAACGTAAGTATTCATTTATTGAATTAGGTTCCAAAACATTAGCACCACTAAATAAATAATATCCTGCAAAGTTTTCATTTACTGAATTAGTAAATTCTTTACGCATATATGAAATATTTTTTTCGTATTTTTTTTCTATTTTTTTAATATTTCTTGGCATATTTACAAATTCTTCTCTATACTTTGTGAATCTTTCTTTTAGGGATCTAATACTATTTTCGCTATATTCAAAAAGTAATAATATCTTTAATAGATATGTTTCTATTGTATCTAACGCTTTGAAAATTTTATCCTCGTATTCGATCAACGATTCTTGATTATAAATATATTCTTTTTTAAAAGCAATATCATACATTAGCTTTTTTACTTTCATATTGTAATCAAAAAAAAGTTCTATTTTTTTTAAGTTTTCTTCCATACTACCACCTATTTTAATTATATCATACATAATTAAAGATGCATCAACTATTAATGCAATAAAAAACAGAAATTAATCTGTTTTTTTACTAGATAAAAATGTAACTTTTTCGGCGATTATTTCAACAACTTGTTTTCTTTTTTCATCTTCAATTTCTATATCTCTAGTTTGAACTCTACCTTTTATTCCAACTAAATCACCTTTTTTACAAAACTCAGTAGTACTTTCAGCAATTCCCTTCCAAAGAACACATGGAATAAAATCAGTATCATATTGACCATTAACGTTCTTAAAACTTCTTGGTACTGCTAAAGTGATATTAGTTACTTTTTTTCCACTATCAGTTTCCCTTAATTCAGGGTCTTTTACAATTCGACCAACAATTACAGTTTGATTTAACATTTTTCTCCTCCTTTCTAAAACAATATACAAAAATAATAAAATTAAATCAAACAACAAAAAAGAACCATTTAAGGTTCTTTTTTATCACATTTATGAATTTGCCTTTTATATATCAAATATCTCATTTAAAGTTAAATCAAATATTCAAATTCATATAAGTTTTACTTTTTTAAAAATAATTTTTTAATAGTGCATTTAACTCAACAGCATACTCCATTGGGAGTTCCTCACGAAAGCGATCAATAAATCCCATTATCAACAATTCCTTAGCTTTTTCTTCAGTTAGACCTCTACTCATTAAGTAAAACAATTTTTCTTTACTTATTTTAGAAACTGTTGCTTCATGCTCTATATATGAACTATTATTACCAATTATATTTTTAGGAATAGTATCACTCTTTGATTTATCATCTACTAAAATAGTATCACATTTAACAATACTCTTAGAGTTTACTGCTTTTTTACTTATATTAACAGTACCGCGATAAGTGGCATTACCACCATTTGTACCAATTGATTTACTGATAATATTGCTAGTAGTATTTGGAGCAAGATGAATCATTTTGGCTCCTGTATCTTGAATTTGATCTTTGGTTGCGACAGCAATTGAAATACAATTACCTTTAGCATATTCTCCATTTAAAATACAAGAAGGATATTTCATGTTTAATTTAGACCCAATGTTACCATCGATCCATTCCATTAATCCATTTTTTTCTACTATTGCCCTTTTTGTAACTAAATTATATACATCGTTTGACCAATTTTGAATGGTTGTATAACGACATTTAGCATTCTCTCCAACATATATTTCCACTACTGCGGCATGTAAAGAATCTGTTGTATAAGTAGGAGCGGTACATCCTTCCATATAGTGAACTTCACTATCTTCATCTACAATTATAATTGTTCTTTCAAATTGTCCCATATTACGAGTATTAATACGAAAATAACTTTGCAAAGGACGATCTATTTTAGTATGAGGCGGAATATATATAAAAGTTCCCCCACTCCATACCGCACCATTTAAAGCTGTATATTTATTTTCATTATATTTAACTAAATTGTTAAAGTATTTTTCAAACAATTCTGGATGTTTTTTTAAAGCTGTATCTGTATCACAAAAGATTACTTTTTTATCTTCTAATTCTTTCAACATATTGTGGTAAATAACTTCACTTTCATATTGTGCACCAACACCCGCCAAGTATTTCTTTTCGGCATCTGGTAAACCTATTTCATCAAAAGTGTTTTTTATATCTTTAGGTAATTCGTTCCAATCATTATGAATTCGATCATTCATTTTTTTATAATAGTTAATCAGCGAAAAATCTATTTTTAATTCTGGTCCAAAATCCGGATTACTAGTATTTAAAAAGTGTTCTAATGACTTTAACCTAAAGTCTAACATCCATTTTGGTTCGTTCTTTAGTTTTGATATTGCTGTTACTTCTTCAAAGTTTAATGCTGTTTTCATATTACCACCACCCTAATTATACTAAATATTTATGAAAATAAAAAGGAAAGATAGCAAATTATTTGTTTTTACTATCTTTTCCAGTTAACACTTTAACTTTTTGTGATTTTTTTTCTTTATTTCTATAATCAACAATTAATGGAAGTGCTTTTAAACAAAGTCTTTCTTTTCCGATGGGCCCTAATTCTTCCCATTTAATATTTTGTATATCTAATACATAAGGAGTTTCTAATTCCATATTATTTGCTTCTTCTGGAGTTATCATACCATTACTATTTCTTTCAAGAATATGATAAACACATCTTTTTTCAATATCAATGGCCTCCCTTTTTTCTTCATCAATCAAACAGTAACAATGATTAGTAGTGTTTTCGTCAATTA
>CAYPGI010000018.1:0-6960 GCA_964410275.1 uncultured Muribaculaceae bacterium
AAAACAGCAATGAGTTTTTTAACAGCATTGAAGTTATCTTTTAATAATATTGTTACTAAAAAGGGAAGAACTTTATTAACTGCTTTTGCATCTAGTATTGGAATTATTGGAATAGCGTTAATATTGTCATTATCGAATGGTTTTGATAAACAGATAGATAAGTTCGAATCTGAAACTATTTCATCTTTTCCAATTATGATTAGTCAAACTAGTATGGAATTAGATATGGATGAACTAAAAAAGATGCGTAATGAAACTATGGGAATTGGAGGAACTGACAAATTTCCGGATGTTCAAGTGATTTATCCATATGAATCAATTGCCGATAAATCTATTCATATTAATAAAATTACTGATGAATATATGAATTATATTCGTTCGATTGACAAGACTTTTTTAACAGGTGTTACGTATACCAGAATGATGTCATTAAATTTATTTAGAAAAGAAAATGATATTATTAAACCAATTAATACCATGATGTCTAGTTTTCAATCTATACCAAAACATGTAGATAAAACTAAAGAAAGTTATTTAGAAAAGAATTATGATTTACTATATGGTAATTTTCCGAAAAATAAAGAAGATATTGTTATGGTTGTAAATACTACTAATAAATTAAATAATTTAGTACTCGAAGGATTAGGTTTAGATGCAGATGCTAAAAGCATTAAATTTGAAGATATTATTGGTACTGAAATTAAATTAATTGCTAATGATAATTATTATAATTCAATTGGTAATTACTTTACTATTAATAGTGATTTAAATTCAATATACAACAATAAAGAAAATATTACTTTAAGAGTAAGTGGTATCATTCGTCTTAAAGAAGATATTCAATTAGCTGTATTAACTGAAGGAATTGGATATCAAGAAGAATTAGTTGAATATGTATTAGAAAATTCGATGAATTCAAAAGTGGTATTGAAACAAAAAGAAGTTGATTATAATGTTTTGACTGGTGAAAAGTTTGATTTAACTACTGACGAAGGAGTAGAAGAAAAAAATAAAATGATTAGTGCTTTAGGTGGACGGGATATACCATTTATGATTCAACTTTATCCAGATGATTTTGCTGATAAAGAAGAAATAATAAATTATTTAGATGAATATAATAAAAAATTAAGCGATGATGATAAGATTGTATATACTGATTTATCAGATACTTTCTCATCATTATCAAGTAGTATTATGGATGCGATTACAATAGTACTTATTGCATTTTCGGCTATTTCACTAATTGTATCTTCAATAATGATTGGTATAATTACTTATATTTCAGTACTTGAAAGAACAAAAGAAATAGGTATTTTAAGATCATTAGGAGCTAGGAAAAAGGATATTACAAGAGTGTTTAATGCTGAAACCTTTATTGTAGGTTTGTGTTCAGGATTAATTGGAATTATAATAGCACGTTTATTAGTATTTCCAGCTAATATTATTATAGAAAATTTAACAGATTTAAAGAATGTAGCTGTTTTAAATCCGTTACATGCATTAATACTAATATTGATTAGTTTAACATTAACAGTTTTAGGTGGATATATCCCAGCTATTGTAGCTTCTAGAAGAGATCCAGTTGAGGCTTTAAGAACTGAATAAAGAAAAGTTTATATGGCATTATCATATAAACTTTTTCTTGGTTAATCATAATAAGTATAGTATAATTAAATTGTATAATCTTACACGAAAAGGAGTGTAGTATGAAAAAATGTACAATTATATATAATCCAAATAGTGGAAAAAACATACATAATAACTTTATTAATGAATTTGAAAACCTATTAATTAAGAAAGAATATGAACCAAAAATTATTCAAACGGAATACAAAGGACATGCTCAAGAAATAATTAGAAATCTCGATAAAACAGATTTAGTTATTTCGGTAGGCGGAGATGGTACTTTTAATGAAGTTATTACAGGTAACTTCGAAAGAGATGAAAGATTACTACTAGCTCATATACCAGTTGGAACTACTAATGATGTTGGAGCTATGTTTGGCTATGGTAGAAATCCCATTAGTAATTTAAAATTATTATTAGATGGAGAAATAAAAGGAATTGATATATGTTTAATCAATAGCCATCCATTTGTATATGTGGCAGGGTTTGGTAAATTTATGACTGTACCTTATGAAACCCCAAGAGATTTAAAAAAGAAGATTGGTTACTTAGCATATTTATTTGAAGGATTTAAGAGTTTTAGAAGAAAAACTCATCTATATGATTTAACTTACAAATGTAATGGCGAAACTTATAGAGGACTATATTCATTTATGCTTATATCTAATGCCAATAGAATCGCAGGTATTAATAATTTTTATAAAGATGTTAAATTAAATGATAATCAATTTGAAGTATTATTTTGTAATTTAACTACTCAAAAGGATATTATTAAAAGTTTATATTACTTAAAGACTAGTGATATAACAAAAGTCCCAGGATTTTACTTTCATAAGACTAATGAGTTAGATATTGTTTTTGCAGAACCTCCCAGAAAAGCTTGGTGTATTGATGGTGAGGCATTACCAGATAATACTACTAACTTTAATATTAGAGTATTGAAAAATGTCAAAATAATGATTCCTTCTAAAAATATAAAAAAATTATTTGAGTAAAGAGGTTGAGACATGAAAAGTGAACAATGGCATAGTAAAGATAAAGACTATGTATTAAAAACTTTTAATACTTCTTCATATGGATTAACAGATGAAGAAGCTAAAAAAAGAATAGAGTATTATGGTAAAAATAAATTACCTAAAAGTAAAAGAGATGGAATAGTAAAAATATTTTTTCGTCAATTTATGAACCCAATAACAATGATTTTAATTGTAACTATTATCTTATCATTAATAATTGGTGAGAAATTAGACGCTTTCTTTATTATATTAGTTATTTTGATTGATGTTATTTTAGGAACAGTCCAGGAGTGGAGAGCAGAGAAAAGTGCTGAAAGTCTAAGAAAATTAATTAGAGTGGACGCTAATGTTTTAAGAGATAATAAAGAAAAAGTAATTAATTCTGAAAACTTAGTAGTTGGGGACATTGTTTATTTAGATTCAGGTGATAAAGTATCAGCTGATATGAGATTGATTAGTACTCATAATCTAGCTATTGATGAGTCAATATTAACGGGGGAATCAATTGCCGCTAATAAAATTAGTGCTACCATAAGTGAGAATATCGCTATTGCTGATCGTGATAATATGGCTTATGCCGGAACTTCAGTTATAAGAGGTCGAGGAATTGGAGTAGTAGTATCTACAGCTGTTCATACTGAAATTGGTATGATAGCTAATAAGGTTCTATCATCTAAATCTACAAAATCACCACTTATTTTACGTATGGAAAAGTTCACTCGTCAATTAAGTAAGCTTTTTGTTATTATTGCTATTATAATCACGGCTGTTTTATATTATAAAGGATACGCACCAAGAGAAATTTTCTTCTCCGTAGTTGCACTTTCAGTTTCAGCTATACCGGAAGGACTAACAGTGGCAGTAACATTAGCATTATCGATAGCTTCAAGTCGTATGGCTAAAAGAAATGTTTTAGTTAAGAAATTAAACTCAGTAGAAAGTTTGGGTAGTTGTACTGTAATTGCTAGTGATAAAACAGGAACTTTAACTTTAAATGAACAAACAGCTAAGATAATTGTTTTGCCAAGTAATAAACAATATGACATTGAAGGTATTGGATATAATGGTAATGGTAAAATTGTTTCACAAAATAAACAAGATAGTGATTTAAGTGAAGTAAAAGAAATAGCTAAACTTGGAGTATTAAATAATGAAGGTTTTTTAACTAAAGAAGAAAACAATTGGCGAAACTTTGGTGATTCGATTGATGTCGCATTTAAAGCATTAGGTTATAAAGCTGAAGTAATTGAATCAGCTAATAATAAAATATTAGGAACTGTTCCCTATGAATCAGAACAAAAATATTCAGCTGTTTTTTATGAGGAACAAGGTGAAATTTATTGTACTGCTAAAGGATCATTAGAAAAAATACTGCAATTTAGTGAAACAATGAATGTTGATGGAAAAATAGTGCCTATCGATAAAGAATTAATTTATAAACAAAATGAGACCTTAGCAAAAGATGGTTATCGTGTAATTGCTATCGCTAAGGGAATTAAAAGAAAATTCGTAGAAAGTGAAGTATATAATCAAAAAGATATACCAAAACTTACATTAATTGGATTTGTAGGTTTTATAGATCCAATTAGAACTGAAACTATATCTGCTATTAAAAAATGTAAAGCATCAGGAATAAAAATAATTATGATAACAGGAGACCATCCTCTAACAGCGTTTTCAATAGCTAAACAATTGAAAATGGTTAACAAATATGAAGAAGTAGCTACAGGCGAAGAAATAGATAAGATGTTAAAAAAAGGACATGCTGAATTTGATGAATTTATATCTGAAAAAACAGTTTTTACAAGAGTAGCGCCTCTTCAAAAACTTGAAATAGTTGAGTCATATAAAAGACAAGGTGAGTTTATTGCTGTAACAGGTGATGGAGTTAATGATGCACCTGCTTTAAAAGCAGCTAATATTGGAATTGCTATGGGTAGTGGTACTGATGTAGCAAAAGAAACAGGAACAATGATTATTACTGATGATAATTTCTTATCAATTGTATCAGGTATTGAAGAAGGAAGAAGTGCTTATAATAACATTAGAAAAGTAATATATATGTTGTTATCTTGCGGAGTCGCAGAAGTGTTATTTTGTATTTTGGCTATAATGTTTAACTATCCGATGCCATTACTTGCTGTTCATTTATTATGGCTAAATTTAGTAACTGATGGTATTCAAGATGCTGCTTTGACGTTTGAAAAAGCTGAAGAGGGGATAATGTCTGAAAAACCACGTGATCCAAACGAAAAAATATTTAATCGTTTATTATTAGAAGAAACATTATTAGCGGGATTCTCTATAGGAATTATTGTCTTTATATTCTGGACTCATCTAATTGATAATTTAGGGTTAGATATAGAACTTGCTAGAAGTTATGTTTTATTATTAATGGTATTTATGCAAAATGTTCATGTCTTCAATTGTCGTAGTGAAACACATTCGATATTTAAAACACCAATTAAGAATAATCCATTTATTATATATTGCATAGTAATAGTTTTAATACTACAAATAGTAGTAGTAGAAAATAGTTTCTTAAGTGAGATATTACGCACTAAAACAATTCCATATCAAGATGTTGTTAGTACCTTTTTACTAGCATTGCCTATATTAGTGGTTATGGAAATATATAAAAAAATCCGATTCAGGAAAAACAAAAACTAGCGTTGCTAGTTTTTATTTGCTTCAATATTTTTTAAAGCTCTTTCCATAGCGGGTAATCCATAATTGTTATTATAATAATCGTTATATTCATTTAAATGAGCAAGTGCTATTTTCGCAGTCATTTCTAAATCATCATTTGTTACATTAGTTTCTGGGTTAACTCTCCCATGTTCTAATTCAATATTGAGCCCAACTAAAAAATCTTCAAAAGAAAACTTATTGAATGTAATGCCTAATTTTTGGGCAATAAACCTTGCTTCTTTTTCATTAATCATACTATCACCACTATAATATATGTTAACAAAAAGTGAAAGTTAAATATATTCTTTGTTAATAAGTAGTATTTTTTATTATTTATAAATTGAAATTGTTAATATATTAATGTGAGGGGGTGCGTTATGAATAATTGTGTTGGTAGGTTTTCTTTACCTATATTATTATTTTATTTGGGATTTTTACTTTTAGGAAGTCTTATTGGTCTTACTGTTGGATTGTTTGTTGGAGCTATTTTATTAGCTATTGTAATAGGTTTCTTTATTGGTCTTGCGGTTGGTATTATAGCAAATGCAATTGTATTGATTATAATTAATATAGTGTGTTTTAAAAATATTGGTCCTCATTGTAATTAATATTCTAGAACTTAAAGATTATAGATTTTTTCTATAATCTTTTTATTATAATATATAAAAAGAATTGAAAAGCATACACTTTATCAAGAAAATAGAGGTGGTATTATGATAATTCATGTTGTAAAAGAAGGAGATTCATTATATGAAATAGGAAAAGAGTATAATGTCAATTATAGACAGATAGCTATCGATAATGAAATACCTATTGATCAAGATCTAGTTGTTGGTCAGACACTTATTATTATTGTTAATAGAAATAATAATAAGTATTTAAATATCAAGGTTAATGGTTATACTTTTCCTAATATTAATAGTGATTTTTTAAATGATGTTTTAGCATATTTAACTTATTTAAGCATCTTTAGTTATCATATAAAATATGATGGTAGTTTAAATTTGATTGATGATAATGAATTAATATCACTAGCAAAAAATTATAAGGTAAGTCCAACTATGGTTATTACAAATATTGGAAGTGGTGGAAGATTTGATAGTGATTTAGCAAGTCATATTTTACACAACGAAAACGTTCAAAACGAACTAATCAAAAACATTATTGATATGATGATAACTAAGGGATATACTGGATTAAATGTTGACTTTGAATATATTTATCCAGAGGATAAATATGCCTACATTAATTTTCTTCTTAAGGTAAAAAATGAAATTAAAAAACGCAATTACATTCTTTCAGTAGCATTAGCTCCCAAAACTAGTGATAACCAAGTAGGAATATTATATGAAGCTCATGATTATGAAAAGATTGGGAGTATTGCTGATTACGTTATAATTATGACATATGAATGGGGATATTCTGGTGGACCTGCTAGAGCCGTAGCCCCAATTAATTTAGTAGAAAATGTTATAGCGTATGCTGTTACAAGAATACCACCAAGTAAAATATTAATGGGAATTCCAAACTATGGATATGACTGGATATTACCTTATATTCAAGGTAATTTAGCAAAGTCAATTAGTAACTATGATGCAGTAATTCTTGCCCTTAATAATAATCAAAG
>CAYPGI010000018.1:7060-11423 GCA_964410275.1 uncultured Muribaculaceae bacterium
AGGAATTTTTATTTAGTTAATGCATTTTCAATAGCCTTTAAAATAGCTTTACTACTATAAGTAGCACCACTAATAGTATCTACTTGTAAACTTTGTTTTTCAATAATATCTTCAGTAATTGACTCAGCATTTGCACCTTGACCATTTTGATGTTCGATGATTTTGATATCAGTTATATGTTGGTTAATGATTGTAACTTCTAATAATACTTTAATTGGGAACATTTCAAACTCACCTTGATATTTTCCGTCATTTAATGTAGATATATCAACATTAATAATCTCCATATCCTTTAACTTCATTAAATCCTTCTCAATACTTGAAATAATTATTTTACCCGTAAAATAACCAATAATAACTAAACATAAAATGACTATTAGAATTATTTTAGTTTTCTTTTTCAAATTATACCTCCTTAAAACAAATTGTAAAATCTTTAATTAATTGATCAGTCATTTCCGTACAGCATTTATTTTTACGATTAATAACTGATGTTTTAGATATATTGGTAACACATTTTTTCATTTGTTTAATAGCGTGATTTCCACCCATCCAAGAATATGGAAAGAATTGAGTTACAAAACCAGTTACTTTTTTACCTTTCAAAGATTTTAATTGTTTTAGGTATTCAAGCATTACTGGACAAAGTGAAAAAGCTTCTACAAAAGTAGCCAAAACAATACCATCATAATTAGTTATATCTGGGGCTTTAGTTAATTTTATAATATTGGTTTGTTTAGGATCTCTTATGGCTTCTATTTTTTCAATATTAACTGTGTGGTTATCTTTGATAAGATTATCACGTAGTTTCTCAGCTATTGAAAGAGTGTTTCCAGTTTGTGAATAAACAATAATTCCTATTTTCATAAATCCTCCTGTTATTTAAATTATACTACTTTTATATATAATAATAAATTAATTATATAATTATTTTTAATAAATATATTGACAAGCGTAAAGTGTACGCGTAGAATATAATTAGGAGGAGATAATAATGGAGAAAAATAATCCTTTATATAAAGAACAAGGAATTCATGTTATTACTTCTATTTTTACAGTAGAAAAAGGTATTACTAAAGTTTTACTTATTAAAAGAAAAAATAATCCATATAAAGATATGTGGGCTCTAGTTGGGGGAGCATTATATAATAACGAAGATTTATTAGATGGTGCCAAAAGGGAAATACTAGAAAAGACAGGTATAAAGGATATTAAAATATACTTTTCAAATGTTTTTGGTAAAGTAAATCGTTCTCCAATTATGCGTATGTTAGGAACTTCTTTTATAGGGGTAATAGATAGTGATAAGGTATCGTTTTTAAGAGATACTCTTAAAACTTCTAATGCAGATTGGTTTTCAATCGATAACATACCGGATTTAGCATATGATCACAATGAAATATTCCAGGATGCTTTAGAGAGTTTAAAAACTAAAATATTGAGTACAGATATACTAAAATCTTTATTTCCAAATGGTTTTACTATTCCAGAAGTTCAAAAGGCTTACGAATCAATCCTTAATACTAAGTTTGATAGAAGGAATTTCAGAAAAAAATTATTAAGTACAAAATTGATAGAAGATACAAATAAAGAAAAGGTATTTGAAGGTACTAAACCAGCTAAAATATATATATTTAAATAGTATAAAAATGTAATTAATTACATTTTTAAAAACCAAAAAGAAGCGTAAAAAATACGCAAGGAGAGGATGGGTATTATGGTAATAAATGATGTTTGGGGGCAAATAAGGGTTGAGTCAAAATATGAAAAGATTATAAATAGTAAGGAGTTTGGTGACTTAAAGAATAAAAATCAACTTGGGTTAAATTGTAATTCAAATGCTATACATACAAGATATCAACATAGTATAGGAACTTATTACTTAGCTTGTAAACTAATAGAAATATGTAAAAATAAGTTTTCTAAAGTATTAAATATAACAAAAGAAGATGAAGAAGCAATTAAATGTATGGCATTAGTTCATGATATAGGGCATGGTTGCTTCTCTCATGTTTCTGAAAAATATTTGGAAGAAACTCATGAAAACAGAACAAAAATGATTTTATTAGATAAGAGTTCACAAATTCATCAAGCTATTGTATCTTCGTTTAGTGAAGAAGTTTTACAAAAGACAGTTGCTTTAATTGAAATGAAGGAAAAAATAAAAGAAAAAGAAAATGTTAATAGTGATAATAATCTAATGTTAGTTATAGGAAAATTACTTTCTGGTGGGATAGATATCGATCGTATTGATTACATTTTTAGAGATTCAAAATATGTTACTGGAGAAATAAATGATTACTCTAGTATATTAGAAAGTATTGAACTAGAAAACATTGATGATTCATTAGAAGTAGTATTTGATGACTCAGCAGAATTTGCAATCGCTAACTTTTTTAATAAAAGGTTCGAATTATATGATAGTTTATATTTGGAAAACCAAACTAGAATTTTAGAAAGTATTTTTGGAAAGTTTTTAGAAGTAACTGGTATAAAACTTAACTGGGATACTACTGAAATTGAAATGAATAATATTTTTAGAGAAAGTTTAACTAATGAAAATGAATCAATCAAAAGATACGCTAATTTATTAAGTTTAAGAAAATTAGATGAAGGATTTATTATTAAAGAAATAAATAACTTAGATAGTTATAATTATTATAAATCTAAATTATTAGTAAAAGTTCCAGAGTTAGAAAGATATAGTGCGTGTTTATTTGAATCAAATACTAATATAAGTATATATAATAAAACCAATAAAATATTTATAAATAAATCAGGTTTAATCCAAGATATATCTGATAGTTCAAAAATATTAAATTCTGAATTAAAAAAAGATAAATACTTAATTGCGATAGATTTAGTATTGTTAAGAAAACTCTTAATGAAGGATAATATTAATAATCAAGAAATAGAAAAAATTATTAAAAAAATAAAAAAAGCTACTTCAATAGAAATTGAACAAGAAAAAAAATATATTTTTCCAAAAGAGTTTTCTGTAAATCCCAAAGAAGAATTTAAACAAATCAGAGAAAAATTAGAGTTAGATGAGGCTGAATATATAGAAAATAATGATACTTATTATGATCAAAATAATATATTAGAAACATACAGAATCGCAGTAAGAAAAAGAGTAAGTAACGGAAAAACAGAATGGACTGTAAAAAGACCTTTAAATGATAAATCATCAATTTCCAAAAGAGATGAAAAAAACTTTTCTTCTTTAGAAGAAGTTATTTCTTTTTTACAAAATGAATGGAAGATTCCTATAAGTAATTTAAAGGAGAAGATAACTTTAAAAACGTCACGAGCAAAATATGATTTGGAATATGGTGATGGAATATTTGAAATTGTATTTGATAAAACTACTCCCTCTATTGATAAGCAAAAGTTTGATTCAAGTTATATGATAGAATGTGAATTAAAACAAGGTAATTCATGTGGTTTATACTTCATTGATAAAATTATTAAACAATTTCCGTTTATCGAAGAATGTAAATTTTCTAAAAAAGAGGTTGCTTTAAATTCTCTAAACGAGAAAATAGCTACTAATCCTTTTAATAATGATTCAGAAGTAACAAAAGATTATGAAACACAAGTTAAGTCGTTCTTTATAAGTTCTCCTCAATTATTGGAAAAATTAAAAAGATTAAACTTAAAAAAGCAAGAAATTAGAGAATTAAAAGATAAAAATGGGACTTTAGTAACTCCAATTATAGTTACTTTAAGTGGTACTCCTAGAGCAGGTAAAACAACATGTATTGATAACCTCTTTGAATTTTTAAAAAAAGCTGATTTAAAAACAATGTGCCTAGAAGAACCGGCAGGTTTAATATATCAAACTTTAAAAAATAAAGAAGAAAAGAAAAAACTTTTAGCTGATAGAATTGGATTTGTAGAAAAGCAATATGAAATTGGTGATCAATATATAAGAAACAATTTAGCTGGTAATGATGTAATCTTGTGTGATAGAGGAGTATTAGATACATTTATTTGGTATGATATGTATTATCAATTAGGAATGATTGACAATCAAAGATATAAGGAATACCTTTTAAGACTAAAAGATATTAAAAAATATTATAATCAATTTTATGCTTTATATGTTAATAGTGATGAATCAATGAAAAGGGATTATAATAGTTCATTATCTATTGAGCCTAGAACAACAATGAATCAAAACAATGTTGAAAAATATAATAGTTCACTTTTAAGAATATTACCAGTAATTGAAAAAGAGATAAAATTTTCAAAATTAATTGATACTACGAGATGCGATAAGATGGATGCTTCAATAGAAATAGCAAATGATATTCTTGATAATGTAAAAAGGTTATACTTAAGAAAGTAATTATATTAAATT
>CAYPGI010000019.1:0-3678 GCA_964410275.1 uncultured Muribaculaceae bacterium
ATTTTTTATACTTTTAAGGATAAGGAATTGAATGATTTTTATAATAAAAATAAGAATCATATTATAAGGGTACTGGATAATATTTTTAGACAATCAAAAGCTTATGGTATTAAAAGAAAAGATTTAACTTTTAAGTCATTTATTAGTTCAGTAGAATTTATTGCTAGTTTATTAAATGTTGATGAATCTAAACTGTATACAATAGATAGTTTTAATAAAGCATTAATATCAAAGTATAAAAAGTTAGATAATGATTTAAAAAGCAATTTTTTATGTAGACTAAAAATGAAAATCTTTAGAAATAGAAGATGTGTAGCTATAAATATATATACAAAATTAAATAACATAGAATCTAATAGAAATAGAATATATAGAACTTCAATAATTTATCCAAAAACATTACTAGGATCAATTTATTTGTATATAATACTAGAAAAAAATTGGAATTTTCTATAAGTTGTAGTAAAATATAATGGAAAAAGAAAAGTATATAAAAACAATTCCTTATGTATAAGGTTTTATTGTTTTAAAAAGTACGATATTTTTTTCTTGGAATATAGTACTATTGGATAATTGTATGCATCAAGGGAAAGGAAGATAAAATGTTTAAATTACTTAAAAGATTAAATAAAAAGGAAATAGTACTAATAATTATTAGTACTATCTTTATTGTGTTGCAGGTATGGTTAGATCTCAAACTACCTGACTATATGTCTGAGATAACTTCATTAATACAAACAAAAGGAACTACTATAGTTGATGTGTTAGTACCTGGTGGATATATGATACTATGTGCTTTAGGAAGTTTAGCATCATCTTTTATTGTTGGATACTTTGCGGCAAATGTAGCTGCTAGTTTTTCTAAATATCTTAGAAGAGATGTATTTAGAAAAGTAGAAGAGTTTGGAATGGAAGAAATTAAAAAGTTTTCAACAGGAAGTTTGATTACTAGGACAACTAATGACATAACTCAAGTTCAAATGATTATTTCAATGGGATTACAACTAGTTATCAAAGCTCCTATTTTAGCTATTTGGGCAATTTATAAAATAGCGGGTAAAAACTGGCAATGGAGTGTTGTTACAGGATCAGCAGTCTTAGTATTATTAATAATGATAACTACTTTAGTGTTATTTGCACTACCGAAGTTTAAAATCATTCAAAAATTAACTGATAATTTAAATAAAACAACTAGAGAAAACTTAATTGGTATTAGAGTAGTAAGAGCTTATAATGCTGAGAAGTATCAAGAAAAGCAATTTAATAAAGCTAATAATGAGTTAACTAAAACGAATATGTTTACTCAACGATTAATGGCAATGATCCCAGCAATTATGCCTCTAATAATGTCTGGATTAACCTTAGCTATATACTTTATTGGAGCTTATTTAATAGAAGAAGCACAGATGGCAGATAAGTTAGGAATATTTAGTAATATGGTTGTCTTTTCATCTTATGCAATACAAGTTGTTATGGCATTTATGATATTAGCTATGATTTTTATAATTTATCCTAGATCAGCAGTATCAGCTAAAAGAATTTTAGAAGTATTAAATACTGAAGTATCAATAAAGGATGGTACTATTGAAAAGGATGTTTCTACTGAAAAAGGAACAATTGAATTTAAAAATGTTTCATTTAAGTATCCCGATGCTGAAGCATATATGCTGGAAAATATTTCGTTTAAAGTTGAGCAAGGAGAAACAGTAGCTTTTATTGGATCAACTGGATCTGGAAAATCAACTTTAATTAATTTGATTCCTAGGTTTTATGATGCAAGTGAAGGTGTGGTTTTAGTAGATGGGATTAATGTTAAAGAATATAAACAAGATTACTTACATAGTAAATTAGGTTATATTCCCCAAAAAGCTGTTATGTTCAGTGGAGCTGTTCAATATAATGTTGCTTATGGTGAAAGTCTAGATATTAAGATTACTGATCAAAAAATAAAAGAAGCAATAAAAGTAGCTCAAGGATCTGATTTTGTTGAAAAGATGCCTAAAAAATATAAAACACATATTGCTCAAGGTGGTACTAATGTGTCTGGTGGACAAAAACAAAGATTAGCGATTGCTAGAGCTATTGCAAGAAACCCTGAAATATACATATTTGATGATTCATTCTCGGCTCTTGACTATAAAACGGATTATACTTTACGTAAGGAATTAAAAGATTATACTAATGATGCAACTGTTTTAATTGTTGCGCAACGCATTGGTAGTATTATTAATGCAGATAAAATAATTGTTCTAGATAATGGAAAAATGGTAGGAATGGGCACTCATAAAGAACTATTTAAAAAATGTAAGGTTTATAAAGAAATTGCTTTATCACAACTAAGTAAGGAGGAATTAGAAAATGCGTAATGAGGAAAAAAGAAACTTTAAACCACGCCATATGGGGCCTCCTGGTATGCATGGTGGTAGCGAAAAAGCCAAAGATTTTAAAAGGTCAATAGTTAAGTTATTTAATTATGCTAAACCTTATTTTAATTTGATTATTATAGCTATAATTTTATCTATAATAAGTGCTATCTTTTCTATTATTGGTCCTGATAAAATAAAAGATATGACTAATGAAATAGTCAAAGGATTAATGACAGGTATTAATTTTGATAAGGTAATAGCGATTGCAATATTCTTATCTATGATTTATTTGCTCAGTAGTGTTTTTAATTATCTTCAAGGATTTATTATGGCTACTGTTACAAATAACCTTTCTAAAAAGTTACGAAATGAAATATCTGTTAAAATTAATAAACTTCCTTTAAGATATTTTGATAATAATAGTTATGGTGATATTTTATCTAGAGTTACTAATGATGTTGATACCATTGGACATACAATGAATAATAGTATTGGTAATTTAGTTAATTCTGTAACTTTATTTATTGGTGTAGTTATCATGATGTTAATAACTAATTGGATTATGGCCACCACAGCGATAATCTCAACTTTTATTGGGTTCTTTTTAATGACTATAATTTTATCAAAATCACAAAAATATTTTGATATGCAACAAAACGAACTTGGAAGAATTAATGGTCATATCGAAGAAATATATTCAGGTCATAACGTTGTAAAAGTATATAATGGAATCAATGATTCTAATAAAAAATTTGATGAGATAAACGAAAAATTATATATGAGTGCTAAAAAAAGTCAATTTATGTCTGGTTTAATGCAACCAATAATGTCTTTTATTGGGAACTTTGGTTATGTTGTAGTATGTATTGTTGGAGCTGTGCTAGTTATAAATAATAGTATAACAATTGGGACAATAGTAGCGTTTATGATTTATATAAGATTATTTACTCATCCCTTAGTTACTATTGCTCAAGCTGCTACTCAATTACAATCTACAGCTGCGGCTAGTGAAAGAGTATTTACCTTCTTAGATGAAGAAGAATTAAGTGACGAAAAGAATAAGAAAAAGACTTTAACAGAAGTAAAAGGTAATATTGAATTTGAACACGTTAAGTTTGGTTATAATAGCGATAAAGTTATTATAAAAGATTTTAGTGTTAATGTTAAAGCTGGTCAAAAAATTGCGATAGTTGGACCGACTGGGGCAGGTAAAACAACATTAGTAAACTTACTTATGAAGTTTTATGAAATAAATAAAGGTGATATCAAGATAGATGGTGTATCAATAAATGATTTAACCAGAGAAAATATT
>CAYPGI010000019.1:3688-7727 GCA_964410275.1 uncultured Muribaculaceae bacterium
TGGTGCTACAAGACACTTGGATTTTTGAAGGCACTATTAAAGAAAATATTATTTATAATAAAAAAGGTATAACTGATGAACAAATAGAGGAAGTTTGTAAAATAGTTGGAATAGATCATTTTGTTAGAACTTTACCTGATAGTTATAACACTATTATAAATGATGCTGAAAGTATTTCAGTAGGACAAAAGCAACTATTAACAATTGCTAGAGGTATGATTAAAGATTCCCCACTTTTAATATTAGATGAAGCAACTTCATCAGTAGATACAAGAACGGAAGAATTAGTTCAAAAAGCAATGGATAAATTAACTAGTGGAAGAACTTCATTTGTTATTGCTCACAGATTATCTACTATCAAAAATGCCGATCTAATATTAGTTATGAAGGACGGAGATATTGTTGAACAAGGTAATCATAAACAATTAATTGAAAAAAATGGTTTTTATGCAGAACTATATAATTCACAATTTCAAAATTAAGTAGCCATCTACTTGGTTTTTTTTGTTATAATTAGATTAGGGTGAAAATAAAATGAAGATTGAATTAAAAGTGGTAGAAAAAAACGAATTAAATATTTTAGAAAAATTATTACAATTATATTTACATGATTTAAGTAATTGCTTTTTAATTGATTTTGATTCTAAAACAGCGGAATACGTTTATGATAATTTAGATAAATACTTTGATAATTTATTAAATAAAGCCTATTTTATTAAAAGTGATAAAGATATTTTAGGCTTTATATTAGTTGATAAAACAGAAGATAGCAATGTGTTGCAAGAAATATTTGTCTTAAATAATTATAAGAATAGGGGAATTGGAGAAAAAGCTGTTTGCGATATATTTAGTTTATATGAAGGAAAATGGATAGTGAAATCTTTACCCGGTTCACTTATGGCTGAAAAGTTTTGGATAAAGGCGATAAATAATTATACTAATGGCAAATATGAAATGGAACGAATTGGTAAATACAACAGAGCAATCTTTACTTTTAATAAAAGTAATGTATAATAATACATAGTAGAGGAGTTGCGTTTGTGAAAAAGAAAACAATAATTTTAATTGTATGTTTAGTAGTGTTAGTTGCTGGATATTTGGGGTATAAGGGATTTTTGTTATTTAATTATCGTATTGAATTAGATGAAGAAAAAATAGAAAGTTTAAAAACTTCAGGGGATATATTAAGTGTTATAAATAATGATTATCTAGAAGATGAAGAAATTTTAGAATTTGAAGGAATAACTTATAAAAATTTTGAGGATAATTTCGTATTGAAGGAAAATGAAAATTATAATCCTTCTATATATCCATATTATAGTTATTATCTTCTTGAAGATAATTCTGATAAGTATATAGCTCTTTTTAAAGTAGGTAGGATTTTTAGTGCTTATAAAGTTATGACATCTTCTGATGTTACTACTTTTGGTTTTAGTTTTAAAGGTACTAATAAAAAAGAATTACTAAATAAATATAATCTTAATAATGATTTTGAAATATATAAATATATTGTTGATCATTATGATGATAAGGTAAATATTTTTTCAAGTAAAGATAAAATAAGATTAAATTATCTTATTAAATCTTATATTAATGTTGCTATCCCTACTTCAAAAATTAGCATTATTGATGGTGATTTAAAAGGCTTTATTTATAACATAAAAGATATGGTTTATGAAGTACACTTAATGGACGAGGAAAGTAGTTACGGATTTAGTTTTTGGAATACTAATGATAATTCATATTTTAATCAAGATAATGTTATGTACTTTATTAGTAACGTTCATTTGAAATAAGAAGAAATTCTTATTTTTTTATAAAAAATATATTATGTTATAATAATACAAGGTGATAAAATGATTAATAGAAGAATTTTTGAAATAGATTTTTTAAAAGTAGCAGCAATCATTTTAATGATTATTTTTCATTTTATATATGACTTAAATGAATTTGTTGGATTAGATATAAATTACCAATTTGGTTTTTGGTATTGGTTAGGCCGGGTAGCTGCTGTTCTCTTTATTTTTTTGGCGGGGATAAATAGTGGTTTTAGCAAAAAGCCAATTAAACATGGAATGATTGTATTTAGTTGTGGAATGATTGTTACATTAATTAGTTTAATCATGTTTAAAGAAGAATTTGTTAGATTTGGAATATTACATTTTTTAGGTATTAGTATGATGTTATTCCCATTATTAAAAAGGTTAAATAATGGGATTTTAATAATTTTTGCTTTAGTTACGGGAATATTATTTAGTTTTGATACCTTTATTTATAATACCAAAGTAATTGTTTTTTTAGAAAATATTTTTGGAAGACCATCAATAGATTATTATCCTTTGTTTCCTTACTTATCCTTATTTATATTAGGAATATTAGCTTATAAAAGTTTTTATTACAAAAAAAAGAGTATATTCAATTTATATACTAAAAGTAAAACAATATTAATAATAAGCAAATACTCTCTTCTGATTTACTTAATTCATCAACCTATAATTTTGGGAATAATATTTATAATTAAATATTTAGTGTGAATCTAAGAATCAAAATATGATTTTAATTTTATAGGACCCGCTAATACTTCTTTGGCAACAAACAATGATTGATCAATTCTTGTTTTTATAGACCACTTTACTAGTGATATATTTCCGTCTACAATTTCAATTCCTGTTATATACCTTGGATGAACACAACAACCATCATTGAAGTACAATGGTTCTCCTATTTTTGGGAAAACAGGATTATGAGTGTGACCGACAATTAACATCTGTTCATTTTTTAATGCCCACTTTTTTAGTTTGTTTTCAACAGATAGTTTTTTATTGAGATTAGTTGCGGCACTAGTAGGGTTTTTTATTCCAATTGATTCAAGTGGATGCCATAAATATCTAACTAAAAATCTAGATACTTTCCAAATTCGATCGTTTAGAAAATCTCCTTGGTGACCATGAGTAATGAGGATTCTATCGTTAGTTGGTTGATATCGAAGGATCAATGCTTCATCGATACATATGTCTTTAAATAAAGACATATATCTATTAATGTTTCTATTATTATATGCTATAGAATGTTTAATACATTCTTTCTTTTTGATTATATCGTGATTTCCGAAAAGCATATATAATCTATTCATTCTATTAAACATATATATAAGTGAAAAAACATCTTTATGAGTTTCAATTATTCTGCTAAGGGACTTATTTTCCCATAACTCATCACCATCTCCAACTTCGATATATGTATAGTTATTTGTATAATAATGACTAAGAGCAGAAGAAAAAATATTTTCGTTGTCAGAGAAATCATCACCCCAAGTACCGTATCCACGATGACAATCACTCATAATAATTATTTTAGAACTATCATCAATAATTAGTTCTTTAGAGTTGTTTAATAATTGTGATAATATTTTTGATGTATTCATACGTCCCTCCTTTTCAATTTTTTGGATTGTTAGGAGTAGGTCGATACTTTTGAAAAATTTGTTTATTTTTTTCAAAGTCCATTATTTGGCTATATAGAAGTGGAAAATTATTACGAATAAAATTTATTTTTTCTAATGAATTATTATAATTTTTAGTTAGTTTATTATATAATTTGCAGTTCCTTTTATTGTTAGATTGCATAATTAGATTAGTGAAAAAGTTTCTTGTTATTGGTTGTTTAGTATGTGGTTTATCAAAAGTTAAACTAACTGTTTGACCATAAATTTTTATGTCTGACTCGCTATATCCCGTTTTTAATAGAGCTTCTTTAAAAGCATTAACCATAGTATTATTTTTTAAAGAAACTGATATCTCCATTATTAAATCTTTAGGTTTTGAATATTCTCCAAGTTTAAAACCAGTTAACCACCAGTGTCTGGCATTTCTAGTTATCAGTGATTTTTTCTTTTTTTTCAATATATAAGACATTGGAATACGTTCTTCATCTGTCACGATACCATAAAAAGTATCAGTAGGATCTTTGTTATCTTCGTTTGCCACATAAATACCTATTTCACCACCTGTTGTCATGCCATATTGTCCTTTCCAAAATT
>CAYPGI010000019.1:7827-11415 GCA_964410275.1 uncultured Muribaculaceae bacterium
ACATAAATACCTATTTCACCACCTGTTGTCATGCCATATTGTCCTTTCCAAAATTCGATTAACCACTTACGATTATTATATTTGAAATAAATAGGCTCACAATCTATAATTATACTTACTAGGGGAGATACTTCATCATAAGAGCGACAATATCCATAAGTCCTTTGCCATGGATACATAATGGAAAAAAAGATATCTTGTTTAGAACTATATGCAAACCCAAATGGCTCTAATTCTTTATTTAGTTGGTTTATATCTAATGGAGGTAATGACTTGTTTTTATCCCCAATTAATAATTGAATTATTTGGTAATATACAAAGAAAGTAATTATAACAAAAATAAAAATAGCGAATATAATAAATAGAAGGAATTGTCCATAAATTATAAAGTCAAGCATAACCATAACTCCTTTCACTTTATACTATTCAAGAATATTAGTATTGGAAAGGCGAATTAATACATTATATCGATGATAATGATTTGTAAATAATAATTAAAAACAGAGTAAAAGGGTATGTTTTGTGATATAATCTTTAAAGAAATGGGGATGATAATATGTTGAACATATATAAAACTGCTGAAGATGGAAGTATTAAGAAAATGCCTAAAATCGAAACAAATACCTGGGTAGATTTAGTTAATCCAACTCCTGAAGAAATTAAAACAGTTGTTCAAGGAACTAAAATCCCTGAAAATTTAATTATTAAGATGCTTGATAAAGAAGAACTACCAAGAATCGATAATGAAGATGAAGCAACATTAATAGTTATTGACGTACCTATAGTTGAAGATAAAAAAAATAAAACTAAGTATGCCACTATGCCACTTGGTATAATAACTAATAAAGGATATTTAGTAACTGTTGCATTAGAACAAGCAGAAGTTTTAAATGATATAAGAAATAATAAGATTAAATCTTTATTTACCGCAAAAAAAACGAGATTTATAATTCAATTATTATATAGAGTTTCTGTTTCATATGTTAAATACCTTAATTTGATTAATAATGGGATTGAAGCTAGGGAGAAAATACTAGTTAAATCTACTTCTAATGAAGCCTTATTAAATTTAATGAATATTCAAAAAAGTTTAGTTTATTTTGTTACAAGTTTAAAGGCTAATGATCTTATTTTAGAAAAGTTAGCTAAAGGAACTGTACTTAATTTATATACAGAAGATTTAAATTTATTGGAAGATGCGATTATTGAGAGTAAACAAGGAATAGAAACTGCGAATATTTATCGCGAAATTCTTTCTAGTGTATCAGATACATACGCAACTGTAATTTCTAATAATTTAAATGGTATTATGAAGTTTTTGGCGGGAATTACGATTGTATCGACTATACCAACAATGATTGCTTCGTTTATGGGAATGAATGTACCTTTAGGGGGAATTGCTGATAATAGTTTTGCATTATATATTATTATTGGCGTTGCTTTTGTATTGGCGATTGTTATTGCTATTATATTAAAGAAAAAAGGCATGCTATAATAGGATTAATGTTTGAAAGAAGTGATTTGGTGAAATTGAATTTTCGAATATTGAAGTATTCTATTAAATATATACTTATAATTTTGATAACACATTTTACTTGTCGATATTTGATAGGAATACCTAACTTATATAAGATTCATATAGCTATTATGCCATTTTATAATTATTTGGTTTTAAATAGGGGAATTATGATGCCTTTATCCAAAGATTTAAAAGTAAATAAAAAAGATATTACAAAATCTTTCTTAATTATTGCTTCATTATTCAATATTATCTTTTTTAGAAATTTATATTTTACTAAATTAGAGGTATCTATAATAGTTGTATTTAATATTATTGAATTTATATTAATGAAGCTACCAATAGATAAAATCAGTATAGATACTCAAAAGAATATTGACGAATATTTTAAAAGAAAAAAGAAGATTACTTAGTCTTCTTTTAATTTTATTAATATTTTAGGTTTTTCGATACTTACATATTCACTTAAATTATAATCATTCATAACTTCGTTTTTTAATTGCTTAACTTTTCCAGGCCATGAAGATTCTCCACAATATATAGAGTTAATATTTTGTTCTAATGGACGATTAGGATTATAATTTGATTTCTTCATTGCTCGGTTTTGGATTTTGATAAAGCTATTGATCATAGCTTCGGCACCAATTTCAGGAGTTTTAAAAGACATAACATAATAGCCATTATTACCTTTAGCTCTAAGACCTCCAAAGTTATTTTTATTAACACATGCTTCTGACTTGCCGTTACCTGTTTCTAAACGGTGAATAGCTAATATAGTAGCGGCTGTATCAATATCATCAATACCATGTACTTTTGCAAAACTAAGTAATAATTTTTCTCTTTCAAGTGAAGAAATATCTGATACTTCAACTGCTTTATCTGTACTAGAATTATTATAGAACTCTTTAGCAAGAATACGAATAATCCCTACTTCTTCATTAGTATAATCGTTTTCAATTCCTTCTTTGTTTTCTTCTATTAAGGCTAAAGCTCTATCATAATCTATAAAATACATATCACTGTATTCTTTTACTTTCATTTTAAAGTATTCTTCTTCTGGATCAACTTTGACTTCTTCAATTACTATTTCTTGCTCAATAACTTCTGGTTGTGCTGAAAGTTTAGGTTCTAAAATTAATGTTTCTACAATTGCTTCAGTAGTTTTATTTGTTTCATTATTATAATTATTGGTGGCATTAAGACTTAAAGGTAGCATCAATACGCCCGTTAATGCAGCGTAACATAATGCTTTAGTTGCGATATTTGCTTTTTTATGATGTGTGTTTCTTTCTAAGGTTAAGTTTTTATTAGCTAATTTTTTTAAGTTGAATGAGGACAATTTTTTATTAAAATTTTTAAAAACCCTATCATGATTTATTTGCAAATAATCTTCAATTACAATTAAGTCATCATTTGTTTTTACAACTAATAAATTATCCAATATTTTAAAGTTTCTTATTTCTACATCTAACAAATCGCTTATATCTTTGTTATTAGTATTTGCTCTCCAAACCAATTTCTTTCCTTGTTCTTCTTTATTACCAATTAGGCAGTAAAGAGTATTATCATTTTTGCCAATTATTATTCTATTTCTCATTTTTATCGCTCCCTTTCCAACAGAATGATTTAGTTTAACATAATTTTATTTTATATGTCAACCATAAAAATATGTGGTAAAATATATTTATAGAAACAGGAGGGTATATATGTTAAGTAGTGAACAAGAAGTTAAGAAAAGATTAAAAATATTAACTGTAGCTAAATATTTTGTTGAATATGGTGGTAGTAATAAAGAGGTAAGCAAGGCAACTGGGATATCCGAATCATCTGTCCAAAGATATTTACATGATCCAATAATTATTAATGAATTGGGTAAAGATGCATATGATTTGATTCAAAAGAACATTCAAAGAAATAAGCAAGAAGCTCTAGTTAAAGGCGGTAAAACTTATGCCGAAAACAATAATTATATCAAGGATGAATTAGGTAAGTTTACTGGCTCAAGAAAAAAATGAAAAAACAGTATTTACTGTTTTTTTATTTATTGTGTTGACATATATATGTTCGCC
>CAYPGI010000020.1:0-5935 GCA_964410275.1 uncultured Muribaculaceae bacterium
TGTTACTAAACCATTTTCGTTTGAAGGAAGAAAAAGAATGGAACATGCCATTCTTGGGTTAGAAGAACTAAAGAAGAGTGTTGATACTCTAATCGTTATTCCTAATGATCGTTTAAGAGAAATAATTGATAAGAGTACATCATTAGTAGAATCTTTTAAAGAAGTTGATAATGTCTTAAGACGTGGTGTTCAATCAATTTCTGATTTGATTGCTGTTGCTGGACTTATTAACTTAGACTTTGCTGATGTCAAAGCAGTTATGCAAAATAGAGGTAATGCTTTAATTGGTATTGGAATTGGTGTTGGAGAGGGTAGAGCTACTGAAGCAGCTTCGCAAGCTGTGTCAAGTCCTTTACTTGAAACAAGTATCAATGGAGCATCTGATGCTATTATCAATGTTACAGGTGGTACAAGTTTAACTTTATTTGAAGTTGAAGAAGCAATAGAAGTTATTAGAACTTCAGCTAATACTGATATCAATACAATATTTGGGGCAGTTATCAATGAAAACTTAAACGATGAAATTATCGTAACGGTAATTGCGACAGGATTTGAAAATGTTGGTGAACCACTTTATCATTCATATGGAAATAATACCGTAGAATCATCTAGTGAAGAATCAAGTGATGTTGATGAAACAATTATTCCGTCATTTTTAAGAAAAAGAGGATTTTAAGATATAAAACGACACGATTTATCGTGTTTTTTTTATATACTTTTATTGGTGATATTATGAAAGTATATTTGGATTTAATTTTAATCCTAAATTTCTTCTTTGATTTAATACTATTATTAAGTGTTTCAATACTGCTTAGAAGAAATATACCATTATATAGATTAATGATAGGTGCTTTTATTGGAAGTTTAAGCATTTTTATCTTATTTTTAAAAATAAATTCCTTACAACTTTTTATAATTAAAGTATTTATTAGTATTATCATGACTCTTATTACTTTTGGATATCGAGATTTAAAATATTCTTTTAGAAATATCCTTTTCTTATATTCAGCTAGTATTATTTTAGGAGGCTTTTTATACTTTTTAAATATTCAATTTTCATATAAGCAATCAGGATTAATTTTCTTTTTTAATGGTTTAAGTATAAATGTTATTTTTTTAATTCTATTTTCACCAATAATTATATATATTTATATAAGACAAGGTATAAAATTAAAAAACAATTATTCTAATTATTATCAAGTAGACATATATATTAAAAATAAAATAATTAAATGTAATGGTTATTTAGACACAGGAAATACTTTAACAGATCCATATTTAAAAAGACCAGTAATTTTAATTAATAAAGGTAAAATATCTTTTAACATAAATGATGAAGAAACATTTTTAGTCCCATATCATACTATTAATGATACGGGGATATTAAAGTGTTTAAAAGTAGATAAAATATATATAAAAGGTGTAGGAACAAAGAGTAATTTACTTTTAGGTATTATGAATAACAAAATAAAAATAGATGGTATAGATGTAATATTACACTATAAAATATTGGAGGGATAAAATGATTAAAAAAATTATTAAATTAGTAATAAGTATTTTTAATGAAAAAGTAAATGTTTTCTTTGTAGGTAGTTCAGATAAACTACCAGAACCTCTTTCTAAAGAAGATGAAGTTATGTATGTAGAAAGAAGTATGAATGGTGATGAATTTGCGCGTAATAAATTAATAGAACATAATTTGCGTTTAGTAGTATTTCTATCTAAAAAATATGAAAATACTAAGATAGATTTAGAGGATTTAGTAAGTATAGGTACAATTGGTTTAATTAAAGGAGTAAATACTTATAAATTAGATAAGAATATAAAATTAGCCACTTATGCATCTCGATGTATTGATAATGAAATATTAATGTTTTTAAGAAAAAACAAAAAAAGAAGAGGAGAAATTAGTTTTGAAGATAGTTTGAGTTATGATGCTGAAGGTAATGAACTTCATTTAGAAGATATCTTAGGAACAGAATCTGATATTGTTACTAAAGGATTAGAAGAAGAAACAGATAAAAATATGTTATATGAAGAGATAAACAAGTTAAATAAAAGAGATAAAAAAATTATGACTTTAAGATACGGATTAAATAATCAAGATGAGATGACACAAAAAGATGTTGCGGATTTATTAGGTATTAGCCAATCTTATATTTCTAGAATTGAAAAGAAAGTTATTAGAAGATTAAAAGTATTAACGAAACAATAACTATTGTTTATAAGCATTTTCTAGTATATAATATTAGTAATATATTATAATGGAAAAATGAGGAAGTATAACTTATGGAAAAGAAATCTGTAACTAAAAAAGTTTTAAAATTATCAAAGTTTAGAATAGTATTTAGAACAATATCTTGTATTATGTCACGAGTATTAGTTTTATTAATACCAATTTTTTTTGGTAAGACTATAGATCTTATATCGAAGAAAATGTACGACGAAGCTATTATGATGGCTATTATAGGTGTTATTCTATCAGTTGCGGTCAAGGTTTTAGATATAATAATGACATATACATGGCACTATTTACACGAAAAGTTATATTCAGATTATACTGATGTTGCTTTGGACAAGTTGTTTGGCAATTCAATATTTAGTATTTCGAGAATAAATATGGGTGAATTTATAAATATAATGAATCAAGATATAAATGTTATGGCCAGTTTCTTTCCTGACTTTATACGTAGAATTGTTACTACTTTTGAGATTGTAGTTATCTTTATATACTTTTTTTCAATAGATATACTTTTTGGAGTTTCTAGTATTGTGGCATCAATAGTATGCTTTTTAATAATATTTTTTAATAGTAAAAGAATTACAAATGTAAATAATAAAAAATCTATGTTGTTTGATGATAAATCAAGTATTATGAATGAAATAATGGTATGCATTAAAGAAATAAAAGTTTTAAATATTCATAAACATATTAAAAATAGATCAATTAAAGCAACGGATGTTTATGCTAAAGCAGTTTTAAAGCAAAGAGTAACTGAAGATGCTGTTAAATTTACTACTTTAGCAGTCATCGAAATGTTTAGATGGGGTTTATTAATATTTGGAATATTTCTTATTGCAAAAGGTAATTTTGAATTAGGAAGTATAGTTATAGTATATAATTATTATTCGCAGTTAATGGATTCATTTAGTGAATTTGCAACCATTAATACTAGTATTAGACAATTTAAAGTAGCGGAAAGCAGATTCAATAAAATTATTGAATATAGTAAAGAAGAAATTCGCAGTGAAGAGCAAAACACTAATAATGTTAATGGCGATATTGAGTTTAAGAATGTTCTTTATGGTTATCGAGATAATCCAGTACTCAATGATGTTAGTTTTAAAATTAATAACAATAGTATTAATGCAATAACAGGATCAACTGGTAGTGGTAAATCAGGTATTCTTTATCTACTATTAAAACTTAATCGTCAACACGAAGGTAAAATAACAATCAATGACATTGATATAAATGATATTTATGCTGAAGAATATTATTCTATAGTTTCTTCTATTGATAAAGAACCAATATTCTTTAATGTAAGTATAAAAGAAAATTTAAGTATTGTTGAAGAAAACTTTGAAAGAGCTATTGCATTATGTAAGGAACTTGAAATACATGATGAAATCATTCATTTGAAAAATGGTTACGATACTATAATAAATAATAGTGATAATCTTTTAAGTACATCAACTAGAAATAAATTAGCAATCGTAAGAATGCTACTTAAATCACCCAAAGTTATGATATTTGATGAAACATTTAATTCGCTTGATAAAAAAACAGATTTAAAGATAATGCATATGTTAAAGAAATATAAGAAGGATCATACTATAATAATAATGACAACAGAAATGCATATTTTAGAAAAAGCAGATAATATAATTTTTCTAGACAAAGGAAAAATTAATGATTATGGAAGTCATGATCAATTACTTTCATCAAATATACTGTATAAGAACTTATTAGAAAAATAATATTTAAAACTTATATATTTTTCGATTTTAAATTTTATGTTATAATTAAGTTAGGAGTGATTTTGTGAAGAAGAAAGTTTTACCAATTTTATTTACATTATTAATAGGTGGTTTATTTTATTATTTTATGTTGCCACCACTAAACTATACTGCACCTTTATTTTGGGTATTCCTATTTATGGTAGGAGTAATATATTTTATTACATATTCAATTTATAATATTAGAATTACAACTATTGTTTCAAGTCGTAAACGTTCTGAATTAAGTAAAAAAAGTACTATTATTTTAATTAGTATATTTTCGTTATTTGTAATTATTATGTTTATTAATATAATTAATTCACCAATGTTTAGTGCTAAGTCATATTATAATCGTATTACAGTTAATGAGAAAACTAGTTTTGAAGAGGATGTAAAACCAGTTGATTTTAAATCTTTACCATTACTTGATAAAGTTTCTAGTCAAAAACTAGGGGATCGAGTTATGGGCCAAATGACGGAATTAGTATCTCAATTTAGAGTATCAGACCTATATACTCAAATTAATTATAACGATGATATCATCAGAGTAACACCTTTAGAGTATGCTAATATTATTAAATATTTTACTAATCGTAAGGGTGGAGTAAAAGGATATATAAAATTAAATTCTGTTAATGGAAAATCTGAATTAGTTAAACTTGAAAAGGGTATGAAATATATGCCTTCAGCGTTATTTAATGAAAATTTAGTTCGTAAATTACGCTTTATGTATCCTACTGATATATTTGGGAAAATAAGTTTTGAAATAGATAATGAAGGAAATCCATATTGGATAGTACCTACTATTAAATATGCTGGAATCGGATTAAGAAGCGAAATCAAAGATGTAATTATCTTTGATCCAGTTACAGGTAAAGGTACTAAAATTGATGTTAAAGATGTACCTAGTTGGGTCGATCATGTTTATCCATCAGATTTAATTATTGAACAAGTAAATGACTGGGGATTATATGAAAGTGGATTCTTTAATTCAATCTTTGGTCAAAAGGGTGTCGTTGCGACTACTAGAGGCTATAATTATCTTGCTATGAATGATGACATATATTTATATACTGGAGTTACTTCAGTTTCTAGTGATGAATCAAATATAGGTTTTATTTTAACTAACTTACGTACTAAAGATACACACTTTTATGCAGTGTCAGGTGCTGAAGAATACTCGGCTATGGCTAGTGCTGAAGGTCAAGTACAACAAATGAAGTATAGATCTACTTTCCCATTATTAGTTAATTTAAATAATAAACCAACATATTTATTATCGTTAAAAGATAATGCGGGATTAGTAAAGATGTATGCCTTTGTGGATGTAGTTGACTATCAAAATGTAGTTGTAAGCGATGCTAAATATGGCATTGAAGAAGCAGCTAAAAACTATTTAGGTAGTGATATCGATAACAACAATGATTCACTTACTAAAGATATAACTATTTCTAAGATAAATGTTTCTGTCATTGATGGTACTAGTTATTATTACCTAACTGATACTGAAAACAATAAATATAAAGTATCCATTAAAGTTGATCAAAACGTTATTCCGTTCATTGAAGTCGGTAATAAATTGAATGTCAGTTATACAGAAAAAAATAGTATTAGAGAAATAACAAAGATAAATAAATAATGAATAATTAATCTCCTTTTGTATCATAAAGATATGAAAGGAGATTTTATATTGGCACGTCATAAGGTAGATATATGTGGCGTGAATACTGCGAATATTAAAGTTTTAACTAATGAAGAACAAGTAGATTTATTTAAAAGAATGAATAGTGGTGATATCTTTGCTAAAGATCAACTTATTGAAGGAAATTTAAAGTTAGTATTAAGTATTTTAAGAAAGTTTAATAACCGAGTTGATAATTTAGATGATTTATTTCAAGTGGGTTGTATTGGTTTAATTAAAGCTATTGATAAC
>CAYPGI010000020.1:5945-11294 GCA_964410275.1 uncultured Muribaculaceae bacterium
AGATTTAGTACTTATGCGGTACCAATGATTTTAGGAGAAATAAAAAGATATTTAAGAGATAACAATAGTGTTAGGATATCTAGAAGCATTAAAGATTTAGTATTTAAAGCAATACGCAAGAAAGAAGAACTCACTGCTTTAAACAATCAAGAACCTACTGTTGCGATGATTGCTAAAGAATTAGGAGTAACTGAATATGAAGTAAGTAATGCATTAGAATCAACCAAAGATACAATTAGTATGTTTGAACCGATTTATAATGATGGTAGTGATACTATTTATCTGTCTGATCAATTAGAGGATAAAAGCAATAATAATTATAGTTTAGAAACAAGAATTGCTTTAAAAGAAGCCTTAAATAATTTAAAGGAAAAAGAAAGATATATATTAACAGAAAGGTATTTAGTTGGTAAAACTCAAGTAGAATTGGCACGTGAAATAGGCATTTCTCAAGCTCAAATATCAAGATTAGAGAAAAGTGGAATTGAAAACATTAAAAAGATGATAGATTAATAAAACTTCGCATATATTTTATTGGTGATAGTATGCGGTTATCAGATCTTCAACACAAAGATGTTGTCAATGTATTAGATGGTAAAAAAATAGGTAATATTATTGATATAAATATTAATTTAGATGGTAATATGAACAGTTTAATTGTTGAGAAGAGTAAATTTTTTATTTCCATGTTCAGTACTAAAGATGAAATAGAAATAAAATGGGAACAAATCGAAAAAATTGGAGAAGATGTGATCTTAGTAAAAATTAATATATAAATAATTGAATATCATTTAAATGATATTCTTTTTTTGTTATAACAAGGAAAGAAAAATATTCTAGAGTATTATATTATCAGAAGTATAGAAGAGGTATATAAATGAAAAGTGATATAATAAAAACAGAAATAAATGTTAAAGAAAATAAAATTGATGTTTTGAAAGTGGGGAATGTAAATTATATTTCTTTGACTGATTTAGCTAAATATCAAAACTCGAATGATCCTTCATTTACTATCAAAAATTGGTTAAGAAGAATTGCTACAATTAATTATATTGGACTTTGGGAACAAATTTGTAATTTTGATTTTAATTTAGTCGAATTCGACCAAATTAAAAATGAATATGGGAGGAATTCTTTTGCCATGTCTCCGTCACAATGGATAAAAAGAACTAATGCAATTGGAATTATATCAAAAGGTGGAAGGTATAGTATTGGAACATATGCTCATCCTGATATTGCTTTTGAATTTGCAAGTTGGCTATCACCAGAATTTAAATTATACTTAATTACTGAATTTGAAAGACTTAAAACAAATGAAGCTTATCAAGAAAAAATAGAATGGCAGGCAAATAGATTGTTATCTAAATTAAATTATGCTGTGCATACTGACGCAATAAAAAGATATATTGTCCCAACACTAACGGAAGATCAAAAAAATTATGTATATTCATCTGAAGCAGACATTTTAAATGTTGCCATATTTGGAATGAGAGCTAAGGAGTGGAGGGAAAGAAATCCCGATTTAGCAAAAAATGGTAATATTAGAGATTATGCAGATTTATTACATTTAATTATTTTAACTAATTTAGAGAATATTAATGCTGAACTAATTGAAGAGAAAATACCACAAAAGGAAAGATTAGTAAGATTAAACAATTCTGCTAGAAGACAAATGAAAATACTTAAGGATAATAAAAATATAAGAGAATTAGAAACACTTCAAAATAAAGCAAATGAAAACAATATAATGATTAAGTAAAACTATCTCTTTAATTCTTTCTTTTTTTTGGTATAATTTATTTAAAAATTAAGGAAATATTGATGTTACGTGATATAATATTGTTAAAAGAATAATGAAATTGAAAGTGGGTTGATAATATGGATAATATATTGATTTATGTTTCTGAAGATGGCAATATAAAAGTTGATATTAATTTTGTAGATGATAATATATGGATGAGTCAAGAAACAATGGCAAACCTTTATGGGACAATAAAACAAAATATAAGTTATCATTTAGGAAATATTTTTAAAGAAAATGAATTAGAAAAAAGAACAACTGTCAAAGAAATTTTGACAGTTCAAAAAGAAGGCAATAGGAATGTAAGAAGAAACCTAGAATATTATAATTTAGATGCGATAATTGCAGTAGGTTATAGAATTAATTCTAAAAAAGCAACAACATTTAGAATATGGGCAACTAAAGTATTAAAAGAATATATGATTAAAGGTTTTTCATTAAATGATGATAAATTAAAAAATAATGGTATAAATCCTTATTTTGAGGAATTATTAGCAAGAATACGAGATATTAGATCAAGTGAAAAAATTTTTTGGAGAAAAGTTTTAGATATTTATGCTACTAGTATAGATTATGATCCTAAAAATGAATTGTCAATTAATTTTTTTAAGACTATTCAAAATAAAATGCATTATGCTACTCACGGCAATACTGCTGCTGAATTAATATTTTATAGAGTTGATTCAAATAAAGAAAATCTAGGGCTTACAAATTTTAAAGGTAAACATCCAACTAAAAGTGAAATAGAAATAGCAAAAAATTATTTAGAAGAAAAAGAACTTAATATATTAAATCGAATAGTGTCAGCTTATTTAGATGTTGCTGAAATTAATGCTTTGGACAGACATCCAATGACAATGCAAGATTGGGTAAACGAATTAGATACCTTTTTAAAAATGACTAGAAAAGATATTCTAAATAATAGTGGTAAAATATCTCATGAACAAGCTTTAAAAAAAGCACATGATGAATATGATAAGTATATGCTTAAAAATTTAACTGTGGCTGAAAAAGATTATATTGAAGTTTTAAATAAAGAATTAGAAAATATTAATACTTAATATAACTAGCTCTTTAATTATCTCTTTTTTTTTGGTATAATTTAAAAGGTGATAGTAGTGAAGGCATATGTAAATTATATTATTATTTCAATAATAACTATTGTATTAAGTTTATTATTTTTATTTAATAGCACAAATAAAAAAGAGGTATATACCACTAATTTATTTTATATGGATACTTATATTAATATAAAAATATATGATGTTGATGAAAAAACTAAAGATAAAGCATTTGATAATATTGATAAAATCTATAAAAAGTATCATGAATTATCTGATCGTTATCAAAAATACGATAATGTAAAAAATATCTATTATATAAATAATATAGATATAAATACAGAAATAGAAATAGAAAAGGAACTATATGATTTAATCGATTATAGTGTATCTTTTTGTAATAAAAGTAATGGATTACTTAATATCGCTATGGGAAATGTCATAGATGTATGGAAAAGTTATCGTGATGGTGAAAAAGAAGGGATTCCTACTATTGATGAATTAAAAGATAAAAATATCAGTCTTGAAGATTTAGTATTATTAGATAATAATAAAGTTTCAAAGAAGAGTAATATATCATTAGATTTAGGAGCATTTGCTAAAGGATATGCAACTGAAGTAGTAGGGAAATACCTAGAAAGTATTAATATAGACAAATATATTGTTAATGCTGGCGGAAATGTAAAAGTTGGCAATCATTATGATAATAAAAAATATAAGATTGGATTAGAAAAACCTACTAAAGAATCAGATATTTATAAAGTAGTTAATGGTAATAATATTGCGGTAACTACTAGTGGTAGTTATGAAAGATTTTATGAGTATAATGGAGAAAGTTATCATCATATAATTGATCCTAATACTTTATTTCCACCACAATATATGCTATCAGTATCAGTAATTACCAATGATAGTACATATGCTGATGCGCTTGATACAATGCTGTTTTTAATGTCTACCCTAGATGGATTAGACTATGTGAATAAATTAGATGATGTTGAAGCGATATGGTATACTAATGATGGCAAAATAATTAGATCAGAAGGATTTAAAAAGTATGAATAAGAAAGATACAATACTGATTGTAATAGTTTTTATTATTTCCATTGCTATTATTTTAGGATACAAACTATTTGAAAAAGATGGTATAAAAAAGGCCTTAGTATATTATGAAAATGATTTAGTATTAACTATTGATTTAACTGAAAATATTGAAAAAACATATTATGTCGAAGGATACAATGGTAAAGTAAAAATCCTAGCAGGTAATGGTAAAGTAAGTGTTGATGAAGAAAATAGTCCTTTACATTTATGCTCTAAACAAGGATATATTAGTAAGTCATATGAAACAATCGTATGTTTACCTAATAAAGTGATTATTAAAATTGATAATATTGATGAACTAGATGCAATTGTGAAATAGGTGAATTATGGAAACTAGAAAATTTACAACTCTATCGATGTTACTGTCTTTAGCGGTAGTACTAAATATAATTGAAAGTGTTATACCATTATTTAATGGCTATATACCAGGATTAAAATTAGGATTAGCTAATACAGTTATATTGTTTGTTTTATATGTTTATTCTTTTAAAGATGCATTATATGTGTCTATATTAAGAGTTGTTTTAGTAGGTATCTTAAGAACAGGATTATTTAGTATTGCCTTTTTCTTTAGTTTAGGTGGAGCAATACTTAGCGTAACGATGATGTTTATATTTAAAAAAATAACTAAATTATCGATTATTGGTATTAGTATTATTGGTTCAATATTTCATAGTTTAGGGCAAATTATAGTTGCCATGTTTATACTGGAAACAGCTAATATGATTTACTATTTACCGTGGTTATTAATGTTTTCAATACCAACTGGTATAATAGTTGGATTAATAAGTAAAGAATTAGTAAATCATTTGCAAAATGACTTGAAAATAAAAGAATATTAATATATAATATTGTTATATGATAAGGAGGATATCATGAAGAAGTTTTTATGTTTTGTTACAATTTTTGCTCTATTATTCACAGTAGGTTGTGAAAAGGTCACTGAAAAAGGTAATTATAAAGAAGGTACATATTTTGCTAGTGTAACTAGTGGCGAAAATACTGTTACAGCTGTAGCTTATGTTGATGAAGATGGTATATTAAAATCATTGTTCATTGATACTACATATCCTAAAGATGGTGTTAATACAACTAAAAAAGCTTTGGGCGACGATTATGGAATGAAAGCTACTTCGGCAAGTAAAGGTGTTATTGAAGGCGGAGCTGAATGGGATGAACAAATTAACACATTAGAAAAGAAAATTTTAGAAGAACAAAATCTAGATTGGTTAAAATGGACAGATGAAGCAAAAACTAAAACTGATTCTGTTGCGGGTGTAACTGTTACAATTGATAAGTATTATGCTGCAGTAGCCAATATACTAGAACAAGCTAAGAAGTAGTAATACTTCTTTTTTTATATATTCAAAAGATTGACTTATA
>CAYPGI010000021.1:0-10996 GCA_964410275.1 uncultured Muribaculaceae bacterium
AAAAGCTGTGTATGACGTCAATAATATTGGACACTTTGGATTATCATTAGATAATTATGCTCACTTTACTTCACCAATTAGAAGATACCCTGATTTATTAGTTCATCGAGCACTAGATCAATATGAAAATCAAAAGTTTATAACTGACGATAATAAATTAAATAGTCAATTAGAATTTTTATCTGAAGCTTCAAAACATTCTTCAATTAAAGAACAAAATGCTGATAAATGTGAAAGAGAAGTCAATAAAATGAAAGCTGCTGAATATATGGAAGATCATATTGGTGAAATCTTTACTGGTAAAGTAACTTCTGTAACTGAATTTGGTCTTTATGTCGATATTTATAATGGAGTAGAAGGCTTAATAAAACTCAGTGATTTAAATAGAGGTTTTTATGATCAAGAAACATATACTATTTATACAATAGATAATATTGAGTATCGAATTGGAGATCATTTAGAAGTAAAACTCGTTAGTTCGATAAAAGAATTTGGGCAAATTAATTTAGAAATAATTAAAAAATTAGTAAAAGTTAAAACTTTAACAAAAGAAAAACTCTCATAATGAGAGTTTTATTGTTTTTCTAATTTACATTCAAAACCATTAGTACTTAAAATACTTTTTAAATCTTCTAAATTCCTTGAAACGTGTAAATTAATTAATTCTTTATCATCTAATCTGTTAACGTTTATTTTGACTGTTGTTTCATAGAGTAAATTGTTATTGTTTTTGGAAGTACTAACATGTTTAGTGTTTTTTATATTTTCAACTGAGTTGTCTAAATATTCTTTAAAAACATTTAAGGATTCCTTATTATTAAATGTATGTTTAGTTTTTTGAATTATTTTGTTAACATTCTTTTTAGTATAATATACTTCTATTATTTCATTAGTAGTTTTAAAGTCATCTTTTTCATTTGAAGTACAATGTAACTTGTCATCTTTAAATAAGAAAGCAATTACCAAACTAATTAATATTACAATAACTATTCCTAATATAATATACCACAATCTTTTTTTAGTTTTTTTCATATTATCACCATATCAATTATATCAAAAAAATTAAAAATAGTATATATTAAATAAAGCAATCCTAGACTTAATACTTTTTTTTTGATAGAATGAAAGTGGTGATATTATGCTTTATACTTCTATCGATAATAAAAAAATAAAAGAAATTAAGAAGTTGCAAACTAAAAAGTTCCGTGATGAACAAAATTTGTTTTTTATTGAAAGTGAACATCTAGTGCTAGAAGCATATAAAGCTGGCTATTTAAAACAATTAATATTAGAAGAAAATAAAGAATTTTCTCTTGATATTGACACAATGTATGTAAGTGCTAATGTTAAAAAGTATTTAAGCGAACTAGAAAGCCCTTCTAGTGTAATGGGATTATGTGAAAAGAAAAACAGTGATGTAATTGGGAATCATATTTTAATAATTGATGGCCTGCAAGATCCGGGTAATTTAGGAACGATTATTAGAAGCGCAGTAGCTTTTAATGTTGATACCATTATATTAAGTAACGATACTGTTGATTTGTATAATTCTAAAGTTATAAGAGCTAGTCAAGGAATGCTATTTCATATTGATGTTGTAAGTAGAGATTTACTAGATGAAATACCTAAATTAAAGAAATTAGGATATGAAATATTAGGTACTAGAGTAACAGGCGGTACCGATATTAAAGAAGTAGCACTAAAAGATAAATGGGCTATTATAATGGGTAACGAAGGTAATGGAGTAAGTAAAGAAGTACAAGCTTTATGTGATAGATATTTATATATAAAAATGAATAAAATGACTGAGAGTTTAAATGTTGGGGTGGCCACTAGTATAATTTTATATGAATTGGATAAGTAGGTGAAATATGGATTATATATATATTGGAGAAGCTGTTAATACACATGGTTTAAAAGGTGAAGTTAGAATTTTATCTAAATTTAAATATAAGGAAATAATATTTAAAAAAGGTAATAAAATATATATAGGAAAAAACAAAGAAGAGCAAGTAATCAATTCTTATCGTTATCATAAAATATATGATATGGTTACTTTAAAGGAACTAAATACTATAGAAGAAGTTTTAGTGTATAAAGGAGAACCAGTTTTTATTAATCGTAATGATTTTGATTTCCCAGGTTTTGTTGATGAAGATATTATTGGACTAGATGTATATAATGGAAGTACAAAAATAGGTAAAATTGATCATATTTTAAAGAGTGCTGCTCATGATATATTAGTAATAGAAAATAATAAGAAAAAGAGTTATGTTCCTTATGTCGATGAATTTGTACTTAATGTTGATTTAGTAAATAAAAAAATAGAAATAAAAGTGATAGAGGGATTATTAAATGAAGATTGATATATTGACATTATTCCCAGGTATGTTTGATGGCTTTTTGAATGAGTCTATTATCAAAAGAGCTATTCAAAATAAATTAGTTACAATTAATATTCATGATATAAGAAACTATTCAACCGATCCACATAAGAAAGTAGATGACTATGGTTTTGGTGGAGGAGTTGGAATGGTTTTGATGCCTCAACCAATATTCGACGCTGTCAAAGATTTAAAAACAGAAAACAGCTTAGTAATGATGATGACTCCTCAAGGAAAAACTTATCATCAAAATGACGCATATGCCTTGACAAAAGAGGAACATCTAATTATAATATGTGGTCATTACGAGGGGTTTGATGAGCGCATTAGAAGTATAGTAGATGTAGAAATTAGCATCGGTGATTATGTACTTACTGGTGGAGAAATTCCTAGTATGGTAATAACTGATAGTGTTGTTAGATTAATAGATGGAGTGATTGAAAAGGATTCTCATCTCAATGATTCATTCAATAATAATTTGTTAGATTATCCAGTTTATACTAAACCTCAAAATTATAACGGAATGGAAGTACCTGAAGTTTTATTATCAGGACATCATGAAAATATTCGAAAATGGCGTGAAGAAGAGCAATTAAAACGAACATCATCACGTCGACCTGATTTATTAAAGAAGGGATGATTATATGGCAAAAAACTATTCAATTGTAAAAGATGATTATAGTAACCAAGTAATATACTGTGAAGCAAAGGATATTAATGGTTTCAAATTCAAACCCTTAAATAAAGTAAAGTATGATGGTATTAAGGTTAACGAAATGATGATTGTTAAACCTATATTTATTGAGAAAATTTTAAAAAGAAAAATAAAAAGAAAATTAGAAGTATATTTACAATATATTATTAGTATTTTAGATGATGAAGAGGGTGGAGACTTAACAGGACTAAGAAGTGCTCTAAATGATTTATCTCGCTACAAAGATACAGTTAATCATCGCTATCAAGCTTACTTAGATGAAAAGTATGTAACTTTATTGCTTAAAAAGATAGAACTTCTTGAACATGAATTAAAAATGAAAATAATTCATTATCGTGAACCTATTGAAAAAGAGGAAAAAAAAGAAGAAATTAATCATCGTAGACGATAAATAGTTGCCATAATAATAAATATATGATAAAATGAATTTCGTGATCCGCTGGATTTGATTATCGAATGATCATAGATTGTATAAGGAGAGTGACATTGTGAATTTAGTTGAAAAAATAACTAAAAGTCAAATTCGTACGGATTTGCCAGAATTTCGTGTTGGAGACACTGTTAGCGTAGGAGTTAAAGTTGTTGAAGGAAAACGCGAAAGAATTCAAGCTTTTGAAGGAATTGTTATTGCTATTAAAGGAAGAGGAATTGGAAGAAACTTTATCGTTAGAAAATTATCTAGCGGTGTAGGTGTTGAAAGAACTTTCCCAATGAATTCACCAGTAGTAAGTACAGTAACAGTTGTTAAAAAAGGTAGAGTTAGACGTGCTAAATTAAACTATTTAAGAGATTTAGTTAGCCAACCAAAAATCAAAGAAAGAAAATAAGGCTAATGCCTTATTTTTTGGTGAAAAATGAAAATATTAAAAGAGATTATACCTTATGTAGTAATCGTAGTTGTTGTTCTTATAATTAGAACATATATTGTAACCCCAGTTAAAGTTCAAGGAGACTCAATGGTTCCGACTTTAAAAGATAAAGAAATATTATTACTTAAAAAGTATGATACCAAGTACGAAAGATTTGATATTATTGTTTTTAAGACTGATGATTCTAAATTAGTAAAAAGAGTTATTGGATTGCCAGGAGAACATGTTAAATATGTAGATAATAAGTTATATATCAATAACAAGATTGTAAAAGATGTAGTTATTGAAAAGACTGAAGACTTTGATTTAAACTCTATAGGACATAATAAAATCCCAGAAGGTTATTATTTTGTATTAGGAGATAATCGAGATAATTCAACTGATAGTAGATTAATAGGACTAATTAGTGAAAAGACAATTTTAGGAACAACAAGTTTTAGTATTTTCCCTTTTAGTAATTTTGGTAAAATAAAGTGAAATTATTAATTAATTTCTTTTAAAAAATATATAAAATAATTCGCTATTAAAGATAAATCAAACTTTGCTCAAATTTGACAAAAAGAAATTTTAGTATATAATACACAGCAACTAAAGGGATATAAGGCAAGTTAAATGTTGGGGGTACTTATTATGAATAGGAAAACGCGAATTATCTTAGATGAGATGAAAAGAGCAGGACTAATTATAAAAGATGATGATATAACTGCTGGTGAAAAAACTAATTTTATTTTTGATTATATGATAAAACATTATTCATATTTATTAAAAGATGATATTGATGTTATTTTGCCTAAATCAGATTTAAAAAAAGGTAAGATTATTCATAAAATATTAATTAAAATTGGTAAATATTTTTTATCTAATCCACAAATATTTGAAGATAGAAAAAAACTATTAGAAGAAGATAATGAAACTTTTTCAAATGATGATAGTGTTATTTTGGGAGAAGTTAAGTTACCTGATGAACCCGTTATATTTGTTTCTAATCATAGTTTTAAAGATGATGTTTTAGCAACAATGTTAGCAGCAAAAAGAAGATCTTATATTTTATTTGGAAGTTTACCTCATTTTTATAATACCTTAGATGGATTATTATCTGCCAAAAATGGTGTAATTATGGTTAATAGAAAAGTATCTTCTAGTAGAAAAACCTCGGTTGATAAAGGTAAATATGTGTTAGATAACGGCATGAATTTAATGGTTTTTCCAGAAGGTGTTTGGAATAAAAAACCAAATGGTTGTATGTTAGACTTTTGGAGTGGCTTTTATAAATTAGCTAAGAAAGAAGATGGAACTTTTTATCCAATTGTTCCTATTATACATTATATTAGTAATACTCATAAGCCTGGGCATGATAATCCTATTCATACAATAATAGATAACCCGATTTATTTAAATGGAATGGATGAAAAAGAAGGAATTGAATTTATAAGAACAAGAATGTTAACTTGGTATTATAAATTGATGGAAATGTACGGTAAAACAACTAGAGCAGAAATTTTAGATGGATATGAAAATGTTACTGAAGCTTGGGAAGACGAATTAAGAAAAAGAGTTGCAACTGCTGCGAGATATGATTATGAAATTGAAATAAGTGCAGATAAAAGAAGAAAAGATGAACCCTTATCAGTTTGGGAACCTATTTCAGAATTAGAAATAACAAAGAAAAATGCAGTTGAAGTTACCAAAGCAAAACAATTAGTAAAAGAATTAAAAAGAAATGATTTTCAACATAGATTTTAGAAAAGGTTATAATTAATTTTATAGACTTTTCTTTTTTTTTATTATATAGTATAATTTAAATATAATAGGAGGTTCTATTATGGGTGGAATTTTATTACCAGCATGCTCCATTTTCTTTTCAATTTTATTATGCTGTGCATATTTTTTTAAAAAAAGATTTCCATTAATTGAAAACAAAGTTTATTCTACTATGTTAATAATAACTGTAATAGATAGTATTATAGTTACAATATTACAATATCTTGCTATATCATATGATATTAATAGTGTTATAAATATAATAAGTATATTAAATAAGATAGATTTTTGTCTTCTTATTATATTTTTAAATGGAATATTAGTTTATATGATATTTATAACAAATAAGTTTGAAGATAAAAGAAAGTATTATAAAATTTTAAAAATATTTTTTGGGATAGATTTTCTTTTTGCAATTATTATATTTTTATTAGAAGTTAGAGTTATAAGTGTTGATAACAATTTCAGTGTTGCAGGTAGTGCTATTACTTTTACATATATAATTTGTACATTATATATTTTAGGCTCAATATTAGTTGCTTTAGTTAATGTAAAAAAAGCTGATAAAAGATATATTCCTATTCTTGGAATTGTTTTTATGGCTATCGTTTTATTAGTTTTATTTTCTTTTAATCCATATTTGATTATTATTTCTATTTCGTTAACATTCTTTGATTATTTGATGTATTTTACAATAGAAAATCCTGACCTTAGCATGTTAAAGCAAATGGAATTGGCCAAAGACCAAGCAGAACGTGCTAATAGAGCAAAGAGCGACTTTTTATCTAGCATGAGTCATGAAATTAGAACACCATTAAATGCAATAGTTGGATTATCGGAGAATATTGCCTCTTATGGAAATCAAGTTCCAAAAGAAGTGGTTGAAGATACTGAAGATATAAGAAATGCATCTCAAACATTACTTGAAATAGTTGGTAATATTCTTGATATAAATAAAATAGAATCAGATAAGATGGAAATAGTAGAAAAGCCATATAACTTTAAAGAAGAAATTACTAATATGTGTAAGGTTACTCAAACACGTATTGGAGAAAAAGATGTTATATTTAATTTAAATATTGCAGATGATATACCTTATGAAGTGATTGGTGATAAATCTAAAGTTAAACAAGTTGTTAATAATTTATTAACAAATGCCATTAAATATACAGAAAAAGGTATTATCAATTTAAATATTAAATGTATTAATAATATCAATAAAAATATTTCAAATTTAATTATTACCTGTCATGATACTGGTAAAGGGATTAAAGCAGAATACATTAGTAAATTATTTAATAAATTTGAAAGATTGGATATAGAAAGAAATACTACAACTGAAGGAACTGGATTAGGATTAGCCATTACTAAAGCACTTGTTGAAATGATGGGTGGTAAGATAAATGTTCAATCTCAATTTGGACAGGGATCTATCTTTATGGTTCAATTGCCACAACAAATTAGCAAAATATCAAAACCAATGACTGAACAAGAATTGTCGGATACAGCAAAAAGCTATTTATTTAATAACAATCAACAGAATCAATCTGATGTTGTACCTAATAATAAACCATATGGGGATAGAAAAATATTAATAGTTGATGACAACAAATTAAATATTAAAGTTGCTCGTCGCGCATTACAAGATTTTAATTTTGAATTAGATGAAGTGGAAGATGGGCAAAAATGTTTGGATAAGATTGTAATTGGTAATGAGTATGATTTAATATTAATGGATATAATGATGCCTAATATGAGTGGCGAAACAGTTCTTGCCAAATTAAAAGAAAATCCAAACTTCAAAATACCAACCATTGCTTTAACAGCTGATGCAGTTGCGGGAGCAAGAGAAAAATATTTATCTGTAGGATTTGCTGATTATATTGCGAAACCATTTAAAAAAGAAGAAATAAAAGAAAAGTTAGATATATTTTTTAAATAAAATGATATCTAAAGATAAATGGGAAAATGCACCAATATATGAATTCGGAAATAATATAATGTTAATTAGTTAAAAGAGTTATTGGCTTACCAGGAGAACATATTAAATATGTAGATAATAAGTTATATATCAATAATAAGATAGTAAAAGATGTTGTTGAAGAAGAAACAGAAGACTTTGATTTAAATTTTATTGGATATAATAAAATACCTGAAGGTTATTATTTTGTATTAGGTGATAATCGTGATAATTCAACAGATAGTAGACTAATTGGACTAATTAGTGAAAAGACCATTTTAGGTACAACTAGTTTTAGTATTTTTCCTTTTAGTGATTTTGGTAAAATAAAGTGAATTTATTAATAATTTCATTTTAAATAAAAATACATTATAATTATATATTTAAAAATTAAATAAATTGGTGTTCTAAAATAATTTAATTTATTAAAAGTTTTCTCCTCACTAAAGTAGGCAAAATAGATAAGAATAGATTGAAACAAGAATAATATTCTTGTTTTTATATTATCAAGGATAAAAAGCATTTTTGCTGAAGTAACCTCTTTTTTTTTACATCCTTCGAATGTTAATATTTTCTTAAAAAAATATCTTTATTAATTTTATAGATTTATATATAAATAGGCTTTAAGGAAATACTATATTTTTTAGATAGTTAATTGATAGTCTACATTATTGGTACTTTTAGTGTGGACTAAACAGCCATTATTTGGTAAAATAAAAAAGAATGCGTTAGATATTAAAATGAAGTTGGTGATAAGATGAAGAAGTTATATGATAGAATTATTGAAAAGAAAACATATTTTAAAAAAAGCGAAGGAATTTATAATCTACCTGATGTAGGAAATCCTATTAATAATAGAGAATTTTCTGGTGGAGTAAAGAAAATTAAAGAATATTATGAGTTAAAGAGTATACCTGAATATTCTTCGCATGAAAAAAAAGATACAGCTTTACTAGCGGTGATCCAATTAATTATAAGGCTTTTAAACCAGCGTTAGATAATATAATAAAAACTACCAATTCTAATCAATTTTATAAATATCCACAAACAACTGGGAATGATGAAGATAAAAAACATATTATTGATTATTGTAATGTTATTGGGATAAATAAAAACGAAGATAATGAAAAACTAAATAAATATAATATAACTTTTACTTCTTCAACTACTCACGCTTTTTCAATAATAATAAAATAATTGCCTTTAAAAATATAGAAATAAATAATGCTGATGAAGAGAAATTAAAAAAATGGACAAAGAAAAATAACATTGAAATAACTGTTTTAAATAAGCAAAAAGAAGAAGTAGAAAGGCTTATTATCTATAAAAATAATAAGTAGTGTTGTGTATGAAAGGTTATATTGATTTACATTGTCATTCATCTTTCAGTGATGGAGCTAAAACAGTAGAACAATTAGTTGATGATGCCATTATTGAAAATGTAAAATTTTTAAGTATTACCGATCACGATGATGTTCGTTCAATCAAAGAATTGAAATCATTAAAAGACCGTAATATTGTTTTAATTGCGGGTGTAGAACTTTCAACAACTTTAACTTTAAATGGTAAATCTTATGATATGCATTTACTAGGATATGGCTTTGATGAAGATAATGATGATATAACTAAAATAATGCAGCATTATAGAGATAATAGATTTCAAGAAAATATGAATTTTTTTGGAAAGATATGTGAACTAGATATAGATACTTCTGATTGTTTATGTAATATTAAATTAGAAAACTATAATGATATATTAAAAGAAATACGTATGACTTTATATAAAAATAATTATGATTTAGATTATATTAATAATTTTATATCAAGAATAAAAAAAATAGTTCCTAGTTATGATGGGTATGAAATTGATACTCTTTATGCAATAAATGCAATAATTAATGCGGGTGGAGTAGCGGTTCTTGCTCATCCAGCTCAAATAGAAGCTAATTATAAAGAATTAGTCTAAATAATAGAATATTTATCAAATAATGGTATAATAGGAATAGAAGTTTATCATTCAGAAGCAACAAAAAAGCAAATGAAAAATTATTTAGCTTTATCACAAAGATTTAAATTATTTGTTTCTGTTGGATCAGATTATCATTATGATGGTGAAGATAATAAAGTATTAGGTTATGGTATTGAAAATAATCTTTGCATAACTGAATGTAGCTTATTAGATTGTCTTATTAATAGAAGATTAATTATTGATAATAATGAAAAGGTAGGTAGTAAGTTATATGAAAAACAAATTTATTGATGAGTTTTTGATGAATTCTATATTAGAAGATATTGATATTGGATGTTCTGGTGATAGAATTGTAAAAATTATTAAAGAAGATGGAACATATTTTTTAAAAGAAACTAAAGCAGGTAAATTAGATAGAGAATATTTTATGTTGAATTGGCTTAAAGGAAAATTAAGTGTTCCTGAAGTTGTTTATTTTGCAACTGATAATGAAAAGAGTTATCTAATAACTAAAAAACTTGCTGGAGAAATGATTTGCTGTGATGAAATTTTTGACTTTCCTGAACAAGTTATTTCATTAGCGGCTACTTCGTTAAAAATGTTACAAGATGTAGATATAACAGGTTGTCCGCTAATTAATAATATAGATATTAAATTAGCGACCGCTAAGTATAATTTAGATGAGAATTTAGTAAGTGAAGATGATCTTCAAGGTGAAGTTAAAGAAAAATTCAAAACAATTGGAAAAGTATATGATTATCTTGTAAATAACAAACCTACAGAACAACTTTGCTTTTCTCATGGTGATCTAAGTTTACCAAATGTTTTTTATGAAAATGATAAAATAACAGGATTTCTAGATTTAGGGGATGCTGGGGTAGCTGACTATTGGTATGATATAGCTATCTTAGTAAAATCCATTAGAAGAAATTACGAAGATGAAAAATATGAGAAAATGTTATTTAATTATTTAAATATTGAACCAGATTATACTAAAATAGAATACTATATTTTATTAACAGAATTATTCTTATAAGTTTGTTTTTAAAAATATACTTAACAAATGAAGTGTATAATAATATCAGAAGAAATAGCAACAAATAGAATATTTTTAAAGGGAAACTTATCATGATTTAGTAGGTAAGGCTATGCCTGATTTAAATAGTAAATTACAAGATAAAAATACCATAAAAGGAGAATTACAAATTCTGCTTTTTTTATGATATAATGTTAATTAGTTAAAACGAGGAAGTGATAACGATGAATGAAAAAATTAATATAAATTGGTAAAGAACGACTTATATAAACTCTCTTTAAAACCCTTATTTTATAAGACTT
>CAYPGI010000022.1:0-10665 GCA_964410275.1 uncultured Muribaculaceae bacterium
ATTTTAATGCTTTTACTTAACATGAATAACAAAAAAAAGATGCTTATTCAGCATCCTTAGTAATCTCAAGTTAATGTTCTATAGCATTATTTAATAAAGATTTTTATTATCTTTCAGCGTATACACTCACTTGTTTTTTATCTCTTCCAAGACGTTCAAATTTTACATAACCGTCTACTTTAGCATAAACAGTATCATCACTACCAATACCTACATTAGTTCCTGGGTATACTTTAGTACCACGTTGACGATATAAAATTGATCCACCTGATACAAATTCGCCATCAGCTGCTTTAGCACCTAATCTTTTGGCAATTGAATCACGGCCGTTTTTAGTTGATCCTTGACCCTTTTTATGTGCAAATAATTGAATATTTAATTGCATTAATTTCATAAAGGACACCTCCCTTGTATTTAGTTTTCGATTTTTACATTTTCTTTATACTGACTTTCTAATTCATTTAATAAATCTATCATATTTTGAATTAAAGTATCAGTTACTTCCGTATGTTTCATAACTTTAATATTTAGATCATCAGATTGTATAAAATCAATACATTCTTTATCAATCTTAATAATAGCGTTGACCGTTGTAATCACTATACTTGACACAGCTGCACATACGATATCTTTTCCATATTCATCATAATTTGAATGACCAGTAATATAAACTGAGACAATCTTATCATTATCTCTATTAATTTTTACTTTAATCATTATTTTGTTTTAATTTCTTTAATAACAACTTTTGAATATGGTTGACGATGACCTTGTTTTTTACGGTGTTTTTTCTTTGGTAAATATTTAAACACAATAATCTTTTTTGTTTTACCATGTTTTTCAACATTACCAATTACTTCAACATTTTCTAAATATGGTTTACCTGGAACTCCATTAACCATTAATACTTTGTCAAAAATAACTTCTGATCCAGCTTCAGCATCTAATTTTTCAAGATAAAGAACTGTTCCTTCTTCAACATAGTATTGCTTACCGCAAGTTTCAATAACTGCTTTCATTTTTATTCCTCCTACTTCTCAGACTCGCCATAAAGGTAACACGATGTTTTAAACCTCTTCTGTGCGGTTGTAGATTAAGGCTCTACACAATATAAGATTTTATCATAGTTTATCCTTATTGTCAAACATTTTACTCATCATTTCTTTCTCAGAATGATATTTGTTTTCAATATAAAATAAGTGTTTATAATCTCTAAACATTTTATTAAAAAAACGCCCTTTAATTATTCTATTCTTTTTAAAGTTAAATTGATAAAAATATCGTTCTAATAAAAACTTATTAAATAAATATTTATGATTATTTAATTCCTTTATAACATTAATAATCAGTAATAATAATATAAGAATAAATAACAAATCAAGATGTAATGTCAAACATATTATGATAACTATAAAGGATAGATATAATGTCAATATATGGCTTAATTTAAAAGGTAACAATTTATTAAATAAAATATTTATAAATTTAGAACCATCCAATGGGTAAATCGGTAATAAATTAAACAATAACAAAGCATAATGATATTTTAATATTAAAGGATTATTAAATATAATAGCGTACATAATTTGAAAAATAGGTCCTAATAGTAAGATAATAAGTTCTTCATTTATTGGTTTATTTATTTTTTCATTAAAGACAGTAAGTCCTCCAAAGGGTAATATAATTATTTTATCAATATTCCATTTAAAATATAAAGAGGCACTAATATGACCTATTTCATGAACAATAATTATAGAAGTCAATATTAGAAACTCTTTAAATAGACCTGTTAATACCGCAATTAAAGCTACTAAATAAAAAAAGATGTGAATCTTTATTTTAGATATAATCTTCATAATTAAGAACTACTCCATCTTTTTTATAAACTAAATATAAATAATTATCAATAGTTGTACCTATTAAAGTCCCCTTTTCAATGTAATCATATAATTTTACACTTATATCATTTACGTTAGAATACCATAGATCAATACCATTTACCTGTTGAACAACAACAGTCTTTCCATATCCTTCTTTTTCTCCTATGAAAACTACTATTCCACTTAATTGATTGGGTACTAAATAATTCTTTTCAACTGTAAGTTTAACTCCATCTTTATATTTATTGGCTTCTGTGAATGTCAACTTTTCATTAAAAACAGGTTCTATATCTTTAAAAAAATCTTTAAAAGGTAGCGGACTACCTAAATACTTCTCATATAAATGATTAACGGTGGCAAAAGAAAAATTAGTGTCATATACTTCTTTATAAAAAATAGGTTGCAGGCTTTTATTTCCTTTTAAAACAATAAGAGTAACTAAAGTAAAAGCCATAGTAATTAAAAACTTACTTAAATATTTACTTAAATAAACAGGAATTTTAATGCTTGTACTTTTTTTAGGTTTTCTATTTCGAATTTCATTTCTAATCATTTCTATATTCATATGTATCACCAATACAATATATTAAAATGATTATTCTTTTAGAACTATTCTATTTTATCAATCTTATATTTTTTACTTATAAAATCTGTTATCAGATAAAGTAATATCCCGTAAAAAACATTCAAAATAAGTGATGAATAAATACTTACTAATAAATCATTAAAATCATATTTTAAATAATTAATTATGACTAAAACAAAATAAGTAATAATTCTGTATATTGTAACAACTAATAAACTCATAATACTTACATTAAACACATTATTAGAGATATATTCATTAATTAATTTAATACAAAAACTAATCAATAAAAAAATAAAAGCATTTAAAAAGATTGTATCAGTATAAACAATATCATAAACTAACCCTAATAAAAACGAAAAAGTCAAATAACTATTTTCTTCCTTGTGAAAATATGGATATATAATTATTAAACTAATTAAAGAAAAAAGCGGTAGAAGGATACTATCAATTGGTATTAAACTAGTTAAGATACTATCTAGAAAAAAAGATATTATAACTGAAGCAAAAACTAATTTCATTTATTTAACCTTTCTTTTTAAGACAGTAACAAATTTAATATCATTAAAATCAACATTTGATTCTACTTCTACTATTTTAGCTAAATCAAAATTATCAGTACCTACACTTTTTACTTTACCAATTAATATTCCACTTGGAAAAATATCACCCATACCTGTTGTTGTAACTAATGAATCAAAGGGGATTTCAATACTTTCAGATATTCCTTCGATGACAAATAAATTTTCTTCCTTTTTATAACTTGTAAGTAACCCATAAATATACTTATCTTCTACTTTTATTTTAACTGATACTTTACTATCAATTTCATCACTAGTTAATAACTTTATAGTACTAGAAAAGTTAGTTGTTTTTATTACTTTACCAATTAAACCATCACTAGTAATAACGGCAATATTCTTTTTTATTCCACTACTACTACCTTTATCAATTGTAATCGTATTATACCAATAACCAATATTACGATTGATCACAGTTGCATTTAAATAACTATAATCTGATAATGTTTTATCGATATCTAATAATTTTCTTAATTCCTTGTTTTCTTTTTCGAGTTCATCCATTTCAGCGATATCTAAATAATGTTCATCAACCCTTTTTCTAAGTTCTAAATATTTATTATATAAGTCCTTTTTTTCACGTTTTTCAACAGCTTTATTTTTAATAAAATTAATAGGTATATTAATTACTTTATTAATACTTACTACTGTATCTTTTATACCTTTTTCAATAGGATTTAATTTTCGATCATCAGTAACTATTTTAGTAATAATTCCTAAAAAGATAGCAACAAATAATAATACTATTAAAATAATGTATTTTTTCTCTAACTTTTTATTTACCATAATATCACCTTAAATAAATTATAATATAAATTCCAATAAATTCCTACTATATATCGTTATTTTCAAAAAAACTATAATAATTATCTTTTCCAATTATAATATGATCGACAACTGGAATACCTAATATTTTACCAACCCTTACTAATTCTTTAGTTACTTTTATATCTTCCATACTTGGTATAACATTCCCACTAGGATGATTATGTATACATACAATAGAAGAAGCACTAAACTTATAAGCTTCTTTATATATTTCACGAGGGTGAACTAAACTCTGATTTAATGTACCAATAAATAGTAATTTATCTTTGATAATTCGCTTACGAGTATCTAAATATATACAATAAAAATATTCTTGCTGTTTTACATTAAGAATATCCTTATAATAATTATAAACTATTTTAGCACTTGTCATTTTTAGATTATTAAGTGAAATGACTTCTTTATTAATACGATTACCTAATTCAATAGCAGACACAATAACACATGCTTTAGATACACCTATTCCTTTTATTTTTAATAAATCATTATAATTTAATTCTTTAAGTTTATGAATATTATCTACTCCTGCGAGTATTTTCGAAGCAATACTTTTAGATGACTCAAATTTACTACCTGTTTTAAGTAATATTGCAATTAATTCTTCATTACTTAAATTTTCCACACCAAAATTAATAAGTCTTTCCATTGGTCTATCATTGATTGGTAAGTCTTTAATCTTTATATGCATCCAAAATCAACTCCTCGTACTTTCCTAAAGTTTGACTACAAATAGCTTTTATTACATCATTATCGGTAGTAGTTAATAATAAGTTATCGTATTGTGACAATACCTCTAAAAATTTTTTGTTATTAACATATATTTCCTTACTAAGAGTATCATATCCTAAATCCTTAAAATATCCTTGTAACTTTTGAACATTATCAATATTTTTAGTAATACCAATATATACATAATACATACCATTTTGAATGCTATAAATATAAAAACCTAAATCCATTGTATTTTTCTTAACACTATCTTCCGAAGAATATATTCCTTGTTGAATTAAATAAACCTTTTCTCCTCTACTAAAGATAGTTAGTAAATCTTCTTTCTTTTCATATTGATTCATAAAAAATTGTGACATTAAAAAACCAACTATTACTGCACATATAATAATCGTTAAATATTTTCTCATATTATCACCTATTATATTATCCAATAATAATTAGTATTTATTTGTCGAAATATATTAAAATATATTTTTTATTTTAGAAATTATTTCATCTATGTTGATATCGATAGATTCTTCTTCTTTTCTAAGTTTAAATTCAACAGTATTGTTTTTCACTTTATCGCCAACAACAATTCTAATAGGTACTCCTATTAAATCAATATCGTTAAATTTAACACCTGCTCTGACATCACGGTTATCTAATAAAGTATCGATATTTAAATTACTTAATTCGTTATATAAATAATCCGCAACTTTAACTTGTTCTTCATTGTTTGAATCTATTAGTACAATTCCAACTTTAAATGGCGCAACATTATAAGGCCAAATAATACCCTTACCATCGCTTTGTTGTTCTACAATAGATGCCATAATACGACCAGGGCCTATACCGTAGCATCCCATTACAACAGGGTTTAACTTATTGTTTTGGTCAAGATATTCAAGCCCTAAACTAAGCGAATATTTAGTTCCTAACTTGAAAGTATTACCAATTTCAATTCCTTTTTTAAAATATAAAGGTTGCCCACACTTTGGACACTTATCCCCCTCTTTAACATTGACAATGTCACCTTTAAAATGGTATTCAAAGTCACTCATATTGACATTTTTATAGTGATAATCACTTCTATTAGCTCCCACTATAAAATTGGTCATATTTTCAATATTATTATCTATAATAATCGGAATATTGATGTCAATTGGTCCAGCAAAGCCTACTTTCGCATTTGTTATTCTTTCAACATCTTCAAAATCCGCTAAAGAGACCTCACTGGCTTTTAATAATTTACCTATTTTAACTTCATTTACTTCACGATCTCCAGGTACTAAAACAGCATAAAATTTGTCATCACATTTGTAGATCATTGTTTTAACAAACTTACTTGTAGAAAGTCCTAAATATGAAGCCACTTCTTCAATTGTCCCAGCATTAGGTGTTTCCACTAATTCTTTACTTAATGGTGTTTCTTTTTCAATATCATTGCTAGAAATACAAGCACTGACTTCTAAATTAGAAGCATAATCACATTTATGACATAAGACTAAAGTATCTTCACCTATTTCAGATACTGCTTGGAATTCTTCGCTTAAGCTTCCTCCCATTGTTCCAGTATCCGCTGTGACAATTTTATAATCAATCCCCATACGATCGAAAATTTTCTTATAGGCATTAAACATTTTTTGATAAGCAATATCTAATCCTGCATCATCTATATCAAATGAATAAGCATCTTTCATCGCAAATTCTCTAACTCTAATTAATCCAAAACGCGGGCGGGGTTCGTCTCTATATTTAGTTCCAATTTGATATAAGTTAAATGGCATGTCTTTGTATGATTTTATTTTCATTGAAGCTGCGATAGTGAATAATTCTTCATGTGTTGGTCCTAAAACATAATCTCGTTTATAACGATCTTTTAGGCTAAACATACTATCACCAAAGTTGGCTCTTCTTCCGCTATTGATATAAACTTCTTCTGGAATCATACATGGCATTAAAAGTTCACATGCACCAGCATTGTTCATTTCTTCACGAATAATATTTTCGATGTTTTTTAGAACTTTAAATCCTAGTGGCATGTACATATATATACCATTGCCGACCTTCTTAACCATTCCACTCCTAACTAATAAATTTCCACTTGTTGATTCTTCATCTTTGATGTCTTCTCTAATTGTATAAAAAAAACTGTCTTTTAATTTCATCTTCCCACTCCCGTTCCCGTTTTTCAAATTGCCTAAGCAATTTACAACATTATATCATATTTTTAAATAAAAATATCTTACTAGGAAATCTTTTGTATATTTTTATATATTTTTATCATCATAATTATGAAAGGATGATAATATGAATACTGTACCAAATATGATTTCAACAAAAGACTTATCTTATATTTGTGATATGTTTGAATGGATGGCTACTGAAGCCAAAAAGGCTAATCACTTTAGCAATGAAGTACAAGACGAAACAATTAAACAAAAATTACAAGCAGTCGCAACTATGCATGCTAATCACTGTCAAAAATTATTAAGTATTTTACAAGGAGGTCAAAAATAATGCCACAAGATAATAATACTGTCCAAAACCCTAAGACAGAAATTCCTCAAACGCCAGAAATGAATGACAGAGACTTTCTTAACGATGTGTTAGAATCCGAAAAGAACTTATCTAATAACTTAGCTATTGCTCTTAATGAAGCTAGTAATGATGCATTTTTTCAAGATATATTAGATATGTTTATAGAATGTAAAAAAATGTCACATCAATTATATAATTTGATGTTTCAAAATGGTTGGTACACCTTAGAAAAAGCCGAAGCAACAAAGATAAGTCAAAAGATTACTGAACTTTCTCCACGTTTAAATGAATTACAACAATAAGAATGATTATTCATTCTTTTTTTTGAAACTTCTTAATTATTAATAAATATAATAATAGTGTAATTTGACAGTAAAATAACCTAATGATATTATAAACATGTCGAAAGGCAGAAAGGAAAATCAAAATTAATTATGAAGTTTAATAAAATTAACTACAAAAAATTATTATCTGCATCATTAATAGCATTTCAAGTAACTACTTTATCAGGATGTATTTCTACTCCTTTAGAAGAAGCAAAAGCTATTGAAATCAATATTGATGAAACTAAGAAAGATAATGATAACATAGTTAGAGTAAATGAAGTAGAAAAAAGTAATTTGGAAATAATTTATGAAGAACCTATTTTAGTACCTTTGCAATCATCAGAAGTAACTACAGAACCAGCAACCATTGATGAAGAAAAAAGTTTAGATGAGTTCTTAGCATTACTAGATAGTATGCCTACAATTGAAAATTTAAACGAATATTATATGGAACACTTTACTGAACTTAACAACGTCCTTGATGAAAATGCTTATCAAATGCAACTCAGTTATGCTGCTTCAGCTTATAAAAAACTTAAAAATAGTAATATCGATAGCAAAATTATATTACAAGAGTTAAATAATCTAATTGTCGAACAACAATTACCTAGAGGTATGGACGATGAAGAATGGCAAGATAATTTTGGTAATATTATAACTACATTAGATCCTGAACAAAGTTTATTTGATACATATTTTACTTTAGCATATATGATTCATGACCATATATGTGAAGAAGAACATACACTAAATGAATTTGGAGGAACTAATTGCAAAACATTAGTTAAAGAATTTAAAGATAAATATTCAATTACAAACGAAAAGATCAATACTTATTGATCTTTTTTTTAAAATCCACTTCTTTTAAATAACTTTTCTAATTCATAATTAGTATAACTTATAATAGTAGGTCTTCCATGTGGACAGTTAAAGGGATTATTACATTTTTTTAAATCATTTATCAAATTTTCTATTTCAGGAATAGTAATATTTTCATTAGCTTTTATACTCATTTTACAACTTAACATTATTGCAATCTTTTCGTTAAACTTTTCAATTGTAAAATCTTTTTCGCGATTAATAATTACTTCAATTATTTTTCTTATTGCTTCTTCTTCCTTACCATTTGGTAACCATGTTGGATGAGCTTTAACGATAATCGAATTAATACCAAACTCTTCTATTTCAAAACTCATGTTTCTTAATATATCAAAATTTTCTTTTAATATAATAAACTCATTATTTGATAATTCAATTGTTATTGGAAACAGTAAACTAATACTATCGTTAGTTGGATTACCTAACCTATTTTTATATATTTCATAATTAATTCTTTCTTTCGCAGCATGCTGATCAATTATATACATACCTTGGTCATTTTGACATATGATATATGTTCCATGAACTAATCCTACCGGATATAATTCTGGTAAGCGTTCACCTTTTTCTTCTATTGATTCAGTGAAATCTTGATTTATTTCTAGTTTAGGTTCTGGCACTTCAATATCTAGTTGTTCGGTTAATCTTTCATTCAATAAATCATCTTTTTCAAAAACACTATTAAAATCCAATGTTATTTCTTGATAGTTTTTTGGTTCAACCTTTTCTTTTGCTTCTACTTTAGGAATTAGATTTTTATGATCTAAAACATTTTTTATCATATTACTTACTAATATTCCTAGTTCTTCCATCTTACCAAATTTAATATCCATTTTAGTTGGATGAATGTTCACATCAATTAAACTTGGATCTACTTCAATATTTAAAACAACAATAGGATATCTAGTATCTGGCTTATAACCATGATAAGCATCGTTGATTATTCTATTTAGTTCCATATTTCTTACTACTCTACCATTAACAATAGTAATCATACCATTACGATTAGATTTATTTACTTCTGGCATACTTATATAACCGGTAATATCATAATCATAATCACTATCTTTTACTTCTAGCATTTTTTTAGTTACATCTAAACCAAAGATACTTTTAATTGTTTTTAATAAATTACCACTACCATCAGTTTCTAATAAAGTACTATCATTATTGATAAGAGTAAATTTAATATTAGGATGAGATAAAGCTATTTTATTAACATAATCAGTAATACTCGCTAGTTCTGTATATAAACTCTTCATATGTTTTAATCTAGCTGGAGTATTATAAAATAAATCATTTACAACCATAATTGTCCCAACACGAGAGTCACCCTTTTGATTACTTATTAATTTACCACCTTTATAATGAATAATATTACCTACTTGACCAGTAGAGGTTTTTAAAACAATATCGCTTACACTCGCAATTGAAGGTAAAGCTTCACCTCTAAAGCCTAAAGTACTAATATGATATAAATCATCTTCCTCAATTATTTTACTAGTAGCATGACGGAGAAATGCTAAATTAGCGTCTTCTTCATTCATACCTTTACCATTATCTATAACTTTGATAGATTTAGTACCAGCTTCTATTAATTCTATTTTAATTTCAGTACTACCAGCATCAATACTATTTTCTACTAATTCTTTAACAACTGATGCACATCTTTCAACAACTTCACCAGCTGCGATTTTATTTGCTAGTAATTCATCCATTACTTTTATTTCTGACATAATTATCACCATCTACATTATAACATTAAAAACACATTATAATAAATAATGTGTTAATATTTTTTTAAAAACTCAAATAAGTTATAAGCAACATTCTGAGGTAATATTTCCATTAAATCTTCAATACTTAATTCTTTTAATTTTGTTATCGTTTTATACTTCTTTAATAAATCATTTTTTCTCTTTGGTCCTATACCTTCAATATTATCTAAAATACTTTCTAATGTCCCTTTACTTCTTATTTGTTTATGATAATTAATAGTATAATTGTGAACTTCATCTTGGATTCTTTCTAAATAATAAAACAAATTACTTCTCTTCTCAATTGTTATTTCTTGAATAGGATTGTATGCTAATAAACTACTAGTATTGTGTTTATCATCTTTCTTTAATCCAATTATAGGTATATTAAGATTTAAGCCAGCAATAACTTCTCTTGCTACATTAATTTGACCTACCCCACCATCAACTATAATTAAATCTGGTCTTGTTAGATTATCTTTTAAAACTCTAAAATATCTTCTATATATTACTTCTTCCATTGTGTGATAATCATCATTCTTATCAACTGATATTTTATATTTTCTATATTCA
>CAYPGI010000023.1:0-10470 GCA_964410275.1 uncultured Muribaculaceae bacterium
ATGATTAATATTTTTAATCTTAACGGAAATAGACTGTCTAGAAACAATATGATTAGGAATAGAATATTTAGAAGACCAGGAATAACCATTATCAACAGCGTTATTAATTAAAGTAGTTTCAGCTTTTAAAGTCATTTTAGCCCATTTATCAATGCCAAGATAATCTTCTAAAAAGGAGAAATAAGAGTATTTACCATTAGTTTTAGATTTAGAAATATAATAAGTTTTATTAAAAGTAATTAAACCTAAAGAAGTAATAAGAGTCCTTTGTCTAGTTTCTTTAACATAATAAAGTTGTTTTCTTTCGTTTGATGATTTATATTGTAAATCAATAAATTCAAGGATCCATTTTAAAGTATCGAGATTAAGATTGTAAGTAGAATCATATATTTTAGATTCAAGTTCATGAAGAGAAATAGAAGAATTAACTAAAATATTAGAAAAATAGTTAACAAAAGAATTAAATAATGATATGATATTCATTGAGAAAAGCACCTCCGTATAATAGTTTCGTTGACTTAATTATATCATTATGAGGAACTTTTCTCATTTTTTATTGATTTTAACTTTTCCCACATCTAGTTTACTACATCCCACCTAAACATATTATAGCATATCTCTCACTTTTTATGATATAATGATTTAAGTATTCGAAACGAGGAATTATATGTACAATTTTATGATCTACTTTTTATTATTTTTTATCTATTCAATTATTGGATGGATAATCGAAACTATCTATACAGCCATAACAAAGAACGAAATAGTCAATAGAGGCTTTTTAATAGGTCCATATTGCCCTATTTATGGAGTAGGGGCATTAATTATGGTAATATTGTTAAAGCCTTACCACAACGATATATTTGCTTTATTTGTTGCTTCAATCTTTGTTTGTACCTTTATTGAATATATTACTAGTTATTTAATGGAAAAAATATTCAAAGCTAGATGGTGGGATTACAGTGACGTTCCCTTTAATGTAAACGGTAGAGTATGTCTTATAAATTCAATTGAATTTGGTATATTAAGTATTATTTTGATTAAGTATGTAAATGTTTTTGTTTTAGACTTTATATATAATATTCCAGATATTGTAAGAGCTGTTTTATTTGGTTTTTTCTTAGGAATATTTGTTGTAGATATAATTATATCAGTTAATATTATTAATAAAATTAAAACTACAGTTATCAATATTAAAAAGGATCATACTGGCGAAATAAACGAAAAAGTTATGAAATTATTAATGGAAAAATCATATTTAGTTAAACGTATTTTTACTGCTTTTCCTAATGTAAAATCAATTATTAAAAAGGCGCCTAAATTTAAAATTTTAAAAAGAAATAAAAAACTATAGTTTTACTATAGTTTTATTTTTTATCCTTAAATACATTAAATGATAAACTATTATTAAATTCATACTCACTATTAATCAATAATGTTTTTACCCCTGTTTTATCACTAAAATATTTTAAATCATTACCATCTATAAAATATACAAAATCATCTAAATAAACAATTCTATCAATCGTTTTTGTATTAAATAGATATGTCAGTACATCTTCAGATTGAACATTAGCACGATATACTTTATAGTGATCATCTACTCTCTTATAAAAATAATAGTATCCTGATAATAAATTTCCAATTTTATCACTTTTAGCATATTTATCATTTTTATAATCATTATAAGTAAATAACGGTTTATTTTTTCGAACCTCATTAACCGCAAATTTTTTCCATTCCCCATTCTCATAATGTCTAATTTTAGTATCTTTGTTACCTACTTCTAAAACACTATTTTTATCAACATTAATCTCATATTGAACCCCCTTGTCGATATCAAATATAAATAAAGAATCTCCTACAGCACCTTGAATATAACTATTATAAGAAATTGTATAATATGTTTGAATCGAATTAGTCTTATTTCCTTTGATATCTATGTAATAAAACTTAGAAATAGTATCGCCTGAATCATAATTGGCACTGACATAATAATTTTCTACATAACCTTCAATTGTTCTCTGATAAGCATCATTAACAAATATACCTAAATTAAAAATACTTTTGGTATTATTTTTGTTAATTGTGTACAAACCACGATAATGAGTAACACCAAGATAATGATTTGGAATTATATTATCTTTATATAACTTTAATGTTCCTTCTTCTATAAAGGATTCTTTATTATCTTTCCAAGTAATTGCCTTATAATTTTCTAATGATATTCCTTTAACAAATTCATCTAATTTCTCATTATCTTTAATATCATGATAATAAGTAATTAAATCGTTGTTTAAACACATAACATCGAAAAGAATAGTATTATTATTAAATATTGGCAAAATACAATCATATTTATCGTCTTGATAATATTTTACTTCTTTTATAACATAACTATTTTTATTAAAGTTATGGAATGTTTGAAAAGAAAAAACTTTATCATTAACTGTTACTTTAAAATAGTAGTTACTTACTTCATTTTTATAATTAGTAATATACTTCTCGTCAACTGATATATTAGTATCATCATATTTTAATTCGTATGAAACTTCATGACCGTTACCAAAATAGTTAAACGCAAACTGTATTGCAAAGTATATTGAAAATAGAAAAACTAATAGCAAAAATAATTTTTTCATTTTTACCTCCATATATCATATATAAATTATATATAAAAATCCGATTTTTTTCAAGTGTAAAAAAGAAAGGGATTCCTTTCTTTTTAATGTTCAGCTGGTTTTGGATATTTTTTCTTTTCTCGCATCATATATTCAGTGATTTCAGTTTCTATTTCAACCAAAGCTTCTCTTTGAATATGTGATAATATTACTACTTCTTTTACAGTATCAATATTAACATTTCCCCAAATAATTCCCATCTTTACGGTTAAATCATTAAACATATCAGGAGTAATAGCGGTATAAAAGTATCCAAATAATAATCTTTTTTGTCCTAATAAAATTCTTTTATTAGTTAAAGCTATAACATAAGTAGTAATAATATCAAAAGGATTATCATTTTTTTGAGCAGCAAAAGCATATTTTACTGTTTCCCCTGGATTCAAATGCATATCAATAATTTTACAATGTTGAGTTAATCTCCAACTAATAGTCCAAGGATATTTTCTTTTAAATTCTTTTACCTTTTTATATAATGGACTTTTCATAAACTCCCCCTAACTTTTATTCGATAAAACCATTATCTTTTAAAAATTTTGTGTAACCTGCTTTATCAGCAGCACCGTTAAGGTTAGCAATAACTTTTTTATTTTCAACTACTACCATTAATGGAGTTCCCCATTCATTTTCGTTAAGGAATGCTAGTGAATTACTAAATCCTTCACTTTGTTCTTCTTTTAAATAAGAAACATTGAAATAATTAATTTTAATATTGTTTTCTCTTGCAATTTCATAAAGAATTGGACGAGCAGCTTCACAAGCTCCACAACCTACTTGACCATATACAACTATTTCTTTAGCGTTAGTATTAAGTAAATCTGTATATTCATCATAATCAACATAATTTAAAGGAGCTTTTTCATCTTTATTAATTACTTCATTCTTTTGTAAAAATTCAAATAGATCATCTTCAGGCATAAAACCTTGTTTTTCTTCAATAACTTTACCATCTTGAACTACCGCAACATAAGGAGTTCCAAAGTCAGGAGCATTAATATCTAATTTTTCGAATATTTCATTCAATTGACTTTGCGTAATTTCATCTGTATTAATATAGGTATAATCAATATCATAAATCTTATCTAAATCTTGTAATTGAGGTGTAAAAATTCGACAATAGTCACAAGTATTTCTACCTATATATAATAAGTTCTTTTCTGCTTTTTCAAAAGATGTAGTAAAATTTTTCATAACTTCTTCAGTTTTTTTTGCATTAACATAAGAAACTATCGGTATAATCAGAGCAATTATCGCAATAAATATGCCCACTATCATAATTCTTTTATTTTCATTCATAAATCTTTCCTACTTTCCACAACATTGTTTATATTTTTTACCAGATCCACATGGACATAATTCATTACGTCCCACTTTTATAGTTTTTTTAGGTGCTCTTTTCTTTACTTTATTCGAGTCAGTTACGGCTTCTCCTTTTAGAACTTGCTCTCTTTCAGTATTTTGTCTTATTTCTGCTTTCATTAAATAAATTGATACTTGTTTTTCAATATTATCTATTAAATCATCAAATAATTCAAAACCTTCATTAGTATAGGCTCTTAGAGGATCTTCTTGAGCATAACCTCTTAAATGAATCCCTTCTCGCAATGATGACATTGTATTGATATGTTCCATCCAATAAGTGTCAATTACTCTTAAATAAATGGCTTTTTCAAATTCATTTTTAATTTCTTCAGGAATACCTTTTAGTTTATCATTAAATTCTTTTTCAATTTTATTGTAAATTATATCGATTAATTCTTCTTCTTTTTTATCTTTTAAATCATCAATATTAATATCTTTCTTAAGTAGCTCATTAACCGGTTCTAATATTTCTTTAACATCATTATATCCTAATGAACTTTCAGAAGATACATGTCCAAAAACCAAACTTGAAATGTAATTTTTAAATGTTTCTAAAACAGTATTATGAATTGATTCATTATCTAACATTTCATTTCTTTTTTCATATATTATTTCTCTTTGTTGATTAATAACATCATCATATTGTAATAAAGTTTTTCTTATATCAAAGTTATTTCCTTCAACTCTTTTTTGAGCTGATTCAATACTTCCTGAAATCATCTTATTACGAATTGAAACATCACCATCAAAACCTATTTTTTGCAATAAGTTTTTAGCACGATCAGTACCAAAGCGAACCATCAAATCGTCTTCAAACGATACACAGAATTGTGAAAATCCCGGATCACCTTGACGACCAGAACGACCTCTTAATTGGTTGTCAATACGTCTAGACTCATGTCTTTCTGTTCCAATAACAGCAAGCCCACCAAGTTCTTTAACGCCTTCACCTAACTTGATATCAGCCCCACGACCTGCCATATTTGTCGCAATTGTAACCGCTCCTTTTTGACCGGCTTTGGTAATCATTTCTGTTTCACGTGCATGATTCTTAGCGTTTAATACTTCATGCGGAATATTTATTTTTTTGAGCATAGAACTAATCAATTCACTAGTTTCTACCGCTACTGTACCAACAAGAATTGGTTGCCCAGTTGCATGTCGTTCTTTTATTTCATTGATTATAGCTTTATACTTTCCTTTTTGAGTAGCAAATATTAAATCCCCAAAATCTTTTCTAACAACTGGCTTATTAGTAGGAATCGTAATAACATACATGTTATATATATCCCTAAACTCTTCTTCTTCAGTTTTAGCAGTACCAGTCATACCTGCTAACTTCTTATACATTCTAAATAAATTTTGGAAGGTTATTGTCGCTAAAGTTTTAGTTTCTTGTTGAATTTCAACCCCTTCTTTAGCCTCGATTGCTTGATGAAGCCCATCTGAATAAGCTCTACCATGCATTAAGCGTCCAGTAAATGGATCAACGATTACAACTTTTCCATCTTCAACAACATAGTCAACATCTAATTTCATTGCATAATTAGCTTTTAATGCTTGATTAATATAATGAACAATATCAGTATTTTTTATATCGTACAAGTTATCTAATCCAAACATCTTTTCAGCTTTAGCAATACCTTCTGCGTCAAGCGTAACAGCTTTGGTTTTTTCATCATATATATAACCATTATTTTCTTTTAAGTTCTTAGCAAAATGATCAGATTGAGCATATAGATTAACTGATTTCATCGAACCACCAGAAATAATAAGCGGTGTTCTTGCTTCATCTACTAAAACTGAGTCAACTTCGTCAACAATAACAAAGTTTAAAGGTTTTTGAACTCTATCATTTGCTCTTACTACCATGTTATCTCTTAAATAGTCAAATCCTATTTCACTATTAGTTGAGTACATAATATCACAAGCATAAGCTTCTTGTTTTTCCTTATGTGTAAGTTCTCTATAGTTTACTCCTACTGTTAGTCCTAGAAAACGATAAATATTTCCCATCCAAGCAGCATCTCTTCCAGCTAAGTATTCATTAACAGTAATAATATGAACTCCTTCACCAGGTAAGGCATTTAGATAAGCAGGCATGGTTGAAGTCAAAGTTTTACCTTCTCCAGTTCTCATTTCAGCTATATTACCATAGTGAATAGCAAGTCCACCTACTACTTGTACATAGTAAGGTTTTTCGCCTATGACACGGTAGGCAGTTTCTCTAACGACCGCAAAAGCTTCAACTAATATATCTTCAATAGTTTCTCCATTCTTAAGTCTTTCTTTGAATTCTATTGTTTTAGCTTTTAACTGGTCATCAGTATATTTACTTATTTCATCATCTAAAGCAACTATTTGATCAGCAATCAACTTAAATTTTTCTAATTCTTTGTATTCATGATCAAATATCTTTTTTAAAAATTTCATTGTGTTTATCTTCCTTTCACTCTATATAACATTTTATCAAAAAAACATTAAAAATTAAAGTAAAATTATCATTTGTCTTTGAAAAACATTATTTAGTAGTGATTATTCCGTAGTTCCCATCTTTTCTTCGATACAATATACTAATCTCACCAGTTTTAGAATCATCAAAAACAAAGAATTCATGACCTAATAAATTCATTTGCAAAATTGCTTCTTCTTCACTCATAGGTTTCATTTCAATTGTTTTTCTTTTAACAATAATATCTTTTTCTTCTTCTTCAGACTCTATATAATCAAATTTAAAACCTAAATTTTTATGATTTCCTTTTGATTTCATTCTTGATTTATTCTTATTAAGTTGTCTTTCTAATTTATCAGATACTAAATCAATAGCAGCGTATAAGTCATTATGACTTTCTTCCCCTCTTAGTATTAATTTACTAACAGGAATTGTAACTTCAATTATTTGTTCTCTTCCATTAACTCTAACAAGAGTATTAGCAGTCACATTATCAGGATTTTCTAAATATTTATCTAATTTCCCAATCTTTTCCTCAATATATTTCTTTATTGGTTCTGTAATTGTAACCTTGTTTCCACGAATATTAAATTTCATATAATCAATCCTCCTATAAATATTATATCACGGATAATCTCGAACATAAAGATTTAAAAATAAATTATTTAATAAAAAAAACGACTATACTAGAGCCGTTTTGATTTCAACAACATTTTTAGCTTGCAAGCCTTTATCAGTTCTAACTAATTCAAATTCTACATATTGACCTTCAACTAAGGTTTTATAACCCTCCGAAAGAATAGAAGAATAATGAATAAAAATATCTTCTCCCTCCTTATATTCAATAAACCCAAACCCCTTTTCATTGTTAAACCACTTAACTTTACCTCTCATCTCAAATCTCCATTCTAGTAATTGCTTACAATATAATTATCTATTAAATAGAAAAATTATACAAGAAAATCGAATCTTCAAAGTTCGACATTTTTTTGTATAAATTGAGGTTTTTATTTATATTAAACACTATAATATTCATTCAAACAATAAAGAATATATAACACGCAAAAATTCACTTTTTGCATTTATAATATGCTAGTATTATCGTAGGTGATAATATGAAAGATTTTATTTTAAATAATTCAATGAATTTTATCATTAAAAACAAACAATACTCTAAAACAGATCTCGAGAAAATGCGTTATGGATTAGCTTCAATATATCTATTAATAAGTAAATTTATAATTATTTCAACTTTAGCCTACTTTTTGAATTTGTTCCAAGAATTAATTATTCTTCTACTAATTTATAATCTAATTAAAATGCCTTCGTTTGGCTTACATGCATCAAAATCATGGATATGTTTACTTACATCTACCATTATTTTTATTCTTGGACCTTACCTTTGTACAATTATAGAAATTAATATTTATATAAAAATTATAATTACTTCAATATGTACACTTTTATTATTCAAAAATAGCCCCGCAGATACTAAAAAAAGACCCATTGTAAGTCCTAGAATAAGAAAAAATTATAAAATAATTACTACTATAATTGCTCTTATCTATACATTGCTAGTTGTTATTATTGATAACAACTTTATATCCAACTGCTTAACCCTTTCATTAATAATTCAAGCATTTATAACAGATCCAATCGCATATAAAATATTTAATTTACCTTATAACAATTATAAAAGAATAATTAGGAAGGAGGTTAATGATGCTTAGTTTTTTAGCAGGGTTCTTAGGTACTTTAGGTCTTTGGGCTGCAAAGGGATATAGTACTGCATGCTTTCTTATGTTTTGGGATGAAGAAGAAATGCCTAAATCTATGATCAAATGATAAAATAAAAGTACTTCATAATGAAGTACTTTTACTTTACCGATATTTTCAATATTTGAGTGAAAATGTTATCAATTATTTTTCTTTCATTTTTTAAGGAATCATTATTTTTACTTATAATTTGTTTGACTAAAGGCAATCCATATCCATGTCCTGAAGTTTTTGTAGTATACCCCATTTCATCTATTCTATCTAAATCAATTGTGGTAAATGTATTAGCAATCGAAATACATAAATTTTGATTTTCAATATAGAATTCAATTGATATACTTCCGTCCTTATTTGATGATACTGCATCAATTGCATTATCTAAATAAACAGAAATTATCCGACATACATCGTATGCTAATTTGTCACCTAAACCAATGAAATCAACCGTTCTAATTTTTTTATCTACATTTAAGAAAAAAACAATGTCATTCTTTTTCATATCTAAAATTTTAGAATAAATAACAGCACGAAGTCCACCAGCAGGAATAATTGTTGTTTGAAACATTAATTTTTCATCGTCTTCTATTTTTTCATCAATAATAGTATCTATATATTTAGGTATATTTTTTTCTTTATTTACAACCATACTTCTTATTGTTAATAATTGATTTTTATTTTCATGGTTAGATACTTTATATTGATCTAATATCTTCTCATATTCTTTTAAACAATCTAAAGCAGTACTATACTTTGAATTAATTTCTAGGTATTTATTATTATTTTTTATCATATTAAAAGCGACTATTGAATAGATAATGATTAAAACATTGTTAATAATCATTATTGTTAAAAAATCACTTTGGTTGTAAGTATTAAAAAATATTAAATTAAAACTCATTACTAAAAATAACACGACTAGTAATAATTGATTTATTTTAATTTTATCGGTTGAATTCAGTATATACTCATAAAACCTTTTAACAAAATTAAATTGTATAATAAAGCAAATGATAACTGCAATGATAATATTAGTAAATAATGTACCGAAAAAACTATCCATTATAATTTTGAAATCACTTTGCGGGATACAAATAATAACAAACAAAGAAAAAGTGGTTTCTGCGATGAAAACTATCAATTCAAACATTATTGTCGATAAAATAGTTTCTCTTATATTTTTCCTAAATAATAACCAATTCAAAATGCTTAACATAATAAATAAAGTGACCATTTTATAAGCCATATTCACATAGAAATAATTAATAATCAAACCAATTATTATTAGTATATAAACTATATAGACCTCCACTTTTTTATAATTTAATCTTTCATTATATAAAATCAGCCAGACATATATTGTCGATACACTTAAAACTGCTGCTCCTAATAAGTTACCTAACATTTTTTTTCAACTCCTTAAGGTATTTTAAAGATAATAAATCTATATTTTCATTATTATCAAAAGTTACTATTTTATCTTTCTTATTTATTGCATTAATTCTATCAAAATTAACAATGCATGAACGATGAATTCGGACAAATCTTCCATCTAACATTTTTATTAAAGTCACTAACGATTTATATGTCGAATATTCGTTACAAGTAGTTTTTATTATACTTTTCCTTTGAATATTGTCGTGTTTAATATATAAAATATCATTCAAAGAAATAGTATATATTATACTTTTTTCTTCAAATTGCAATACTTTTTTAACATTTAAAATATGAAGAGCCTTTTCAACTGCATTTGTCAACATTTCATCTGCTTCATCAAATTTATTGATAAAAGAAAGAAATAGTAATTCTTTTTTTAAAATAGTTGGACCAAGTTCATCATGGCCTGTTAAAAAAATGATAACACTATCGATATCAGTTCTTCTAATCATTCTAGCAATATCAATACCTGATCTAGAAGGAGTAACAATATCTAAAATATAAATAATAAGTTTTTTCCTGTTTTTTATGTACTCTAAAAAATTATCATCATAATCATTAAAGAGGCAGGTACTATAAGCTAATTTGTTTTTCATCATAATTTTATCAACAATATTTTTTACTCTTTTACATATATTTTGATTATCATCACAAATTATAAAGTCAATCATTTTTTTACTCCTATTACATATGTGTATATTTTACAAATAAATATTACCATATTTTGTAAAAAAATACAAATTATAATTAAAAAAAAGAGATACT
>CAYPGI010000024.1:0-10219 GCA_964410275.1 uncultured Muribaculaceae bacterium
CATTGGTAATATGCGCTATGTATTATAGTAAAACGGTGAAGAACCGTTTTTTTTGTCTTTTTAAACATTAAATGATGTTATTTATATTAATTGATTTAAAACATAAAATGTATAGACTTTTTAATGTTTTTATACTATAATAAAAAGCAAATTTATTAGGAGGTGTTAACTTGATTAAAACAAACTTACCAGTAATACTACTAAGAGGAATTGTATTACTACCTAATAACGATATTAGATTAGAATTTGATAATGAATCAAATAAGAATATAATAGATGTTGCAGAACTATTCCATGATAACAATATTTTAGTTGTGAGTGGAAAAGATCCCTTTGAAGAAGATCCTGATTTAAATGAATTACCTAAAATAGGAGTCTTATCAAAAATAAAACATAAAATGGAGTTGCCCAATGGTAAAACTAGAATTATTATCAGTGGTGTAGCACGTGTAAGTGTATATGAATATTTAAACTTAAATAGGACATCAGATGTGCTTGAAGCAATAATCGCGACTATTGCTAGAGAAGAAATAGATAAGAATGAGGAAGTAGCTTTAACAAGAAAAATATTTAGAGAATTAGAAAGTTATGTTAAAGCAGTACCTTATATAAGTAATAGTGTTTTATCATTAGTTATCAATAGTAATGACTTATCTAAAGTGACAGATATAGTTGTTCCACATCTTCCTATTAATTTAGAAAGATTACATGAATACTTAAATGAAACTAGTACTATAGAACGTTCTAGAATGATTCTAGAAGATATTTATAAAGAAAAAGAATTATTTAATATAGAAAAGAAATTAGATTTAGAAGTAAAACAAGAAATAGATAATAATCAAAGGGATTATATTTTAAGAGAAAAAATCAAAAAGATTAAAGAAGAATTAGGGGAAACATCTTTAAAAGAAGATGAAGTAGAAACTTTAAAAAACAGAATTAATGAAATAGACTTACCTGAAAAGATTAAGAATCGATTAGAAAGTGAATTAAAGCGATATGAAAGTTTATCGCAAATGTCACCAGAAATAAATATCGTAAGAAATTATATCGAGTGGCTATTAGATTTGCCTTGGAATATATATACACAAGATAACGATAATTTAACGGAAGTCAAAAATAAATTAGATGAATCACATTATGGTATCGATAAAGTGAAAACAAGAATTATTGAATTTTTAGCTGTAAAACAAATGTCAAAAAGTTTACGTAGTCCAATTATATGTTTAGTTGGTCCTCCAGGAGTAGGTAAAACATCTTTAGCATTTAGTATAGCAGACGCTATAAACAGAAATTTTATTAAGATATCAGTTGGTGGAGTAAATGATGAATCGGAGATTGTTGGACATCGTCGTACATATTTAGGAGCTAATCCAGGAAGAGTTATTCAATCAATGAAGAAAGCTAAAAGCAGTAACCCTTTATTTTTGATTGACGAAATTGATAAAATGACTAAAGATTATAAAGGAGATCCTGCTAGTGCATTATTAGAAATATTAGACCCTGAACAAAATAAATATTTTAGCGATAATTATATTGAAGAAGAGTTCGATTTGTCGAGTGTTATGTTTGTAGCGACAGCTAATAACATTGAAGATATACCAGAACCATTAAAAGATAGATTAGAAATAATTGAACTAACTGGATATACCGAATATGAAAAATTAGATATAGCTAAAAGGCATTTAATAACCAAGATTTGTAAAGAACATGGATTGAATAATAGTTATATAAAATTTGATGATAAAGTAATTCTAGATATCATCAGACACTATACTAAGGAGTCTGGCGTTCGAGAATTAGAAAGACAATTATCAAATGTTATTAGGAAAATAGTTACATCAATTGTAGTTTCTAAAGAATCAGTATCGAACTTAAATATTAATTCTAAAAACTTAGAACAATATTTAGGTAAGAAAAAATATCATTTTCATAAGCCGGAGCAAAAGTATCAAGTAGGGGTTGTCAATGGATTAGCGTATACTTATTTTGGTGGAGATACCCTACCTATAGAAGTAAATTACTTTAAAGGAAATGGCAACTTAATGTTAACTGGTTCTCTTGGAGATGTGATGAAAGAAAGTGCTAATATTGCTTTAAGTTATTTGAAATCTAATTACAAAGATTTTCATATTGATTATAAAGAATTAATTGAAAATGATATTCATATTCATTTACCAGAAGGAGCTATTCCAAAAGAAGGACCTAGTGCTGGTATTGCTTTAACCACAGCTCTAGTTAGTGCATTTAGTAAAAGAAAGATTGATAAATGTATTGCTATGACAGGAGAAATGACTCTGAGAGGAAATGTTTTGCCGATTGGTGGATTAAAAGAAAAGAGTATTGGTGCACACCGAAGTGGCATTCGAAAAATAATTATTCCTTATGATAATATCAAGGATTTAGATGAAGTTCCTACTGAAATTAAATCAGACATTACTTATATACCAGTAAAAAATTATAAAGAAGTAATGAAAGTTATTGAGGCAGGTGTAAAATAATGAATAGTGTTATTCAAGCAAAAGTTGATGATTACGTTTATTCTAAGATGATTCAATCGATGATTTTTAGATATCATATCGAAGAAATCTTAGAGAATGAAAGATGGCAAAGTGATATAAATTCAATAAAATTTCTTAAAGCTCTAAAAGATATTGTTATAACAAACGAGCATCAAGAAATAATAGAACCGATAGTAAAGAATGAATTATTTAAAATTATTAATCATTTAAGATTTAATAAACCTTATCAAACTAAAATTGAAAAACATGAAAGTTATGAAACCTTTAATCATTTAATCCGAACTTTAAATATTAGTAAGGATACAAATAAATATAAATTTTATGCTCGTGAATTATGTAAAAGATATAATCATACTGGGGTTTCTAGTAAAATATTATCAGCAATTTATACGCCTACTATTATTGAAATGGATAAAAAATATTTATTTGATTCAATATCTAACGACTTTGGAGTTATTGCTAATCAATCAGATTTAGTAGATGATTATAATTTCAAAAGAGAAGTTATGCCAGATTATATAAATAATCATTATTATATTGACAGTATTAATGCTATTTTAACTGAAGAACCATACTTATTTTCTGATTTTACTTTCTTGGATAGAACCTATGATACTTTAGAAAAAAATATAGATGATCAAAAAAATTGTGATAAATATCTTATAAAAAGAAATAATCAAGTATTAAGAAGAATAGATAGTTTTATGTAGAATTATCTATTCTTTTTGACATATTTTGACATTTAAATTTTAAGTCATTATTGTAATATAGTAATACATAATATATAATTGAGGAAATGGTGATACGATGAATGAAAATAAAAAACGAAATAAAGAATTAATCATCCGCGAATATTCAACTCAGATTGAAGTATCTAGTGATGAAGAAGCATTCGTGTATTATGATTTAGCTAAAGAATGTTTAAATAATAACAATCATCAAGGTTATGACTATTATTTACAACTTGCAAAAAAAGTTTTATCACCTAGTACTAATAAAGAAATAAAAAAAGAAAAAAGATAATCATATTTATCTTTTTTTTTAATATAATTTAATGAGAAAGGATGGTAAAAATGAATAAAATAGTTCCTTTTAAAAAGAATATTATTTTTAAAAGCAATTTGTCCGAAATAACAAGTATTTCACTTGAGCATACTCTTCGTTGTGAGGAAGAAAAAATTGTTGGGGAGTTTATAATAAGTGGTGAGTATAAAATGGTAGAAACTAGCGTTAATACTGAAGCTTTTTCTTTTAATTTACCGTTTGAAACGACATTAGAAGATTATAACTTAGATAATGCTAAAATAGATATTGATGACTTTTATTATGAAATAATTAACAACAATATTCTTAAAGTCAATATTGATGTTATAGTTGACCAAATAGAAGAAGTTTTACATATCGATGAGGAACCTTCATTTACAATACCTGTAGAAGAGCCAATAGTGGAAGAACCTGTAGAAGAAGAAAGAGTAGAACTGATACAAGAAAGTGATATAAAGACTATATTTGATAGTATTGAAGGTAGTGAAGTATATGCCACCTATAAAGTGTGCATTGTTAGAGAAGAAGATACTTTAGAAAGTATAATGGAAAAATATTGTACAACGAGAGATCAATTAGAACTTTATAATAATTTAGAAGATATAAAATTAGGGGATAAAATAATTATTCCTAATGCAAAAGATTAATAGTATACTAAAAAAGTATTCTTTAAAACCCCGTCGTTATGAAAATAATGGTAAAGTAACATATATTGATACAGATGACGGTCGCTTTGTTATAAAGAATAAAAAAATTAATCAAGCTATTTATGAATATTTAAAGTCACGTAGTTTTGATTATTATCCACCAATAATTAGTGATATAAATGATGATTATCAAATAAGTGAATATATTGAAGAAATATATATACCTGATGAACAAAAAATAATTGATATGGTTGATCTGACAGCTTTATTACATAATAAGACAACCCACTATAAAGAAGTAGATATTGCCGATTATAAACAAATATACGAAGACATTAATAATAATATTGCTTATTTAGAGAGTTATTATAGTGATTTAATAACTTTAATTGAGACAAAGGTATATATGTCTCCTAGTGAATATCTTTTAGCTAGAAATATATCAAAAATTTTTGCCGCACTTAGCTTTGCTAAAAGAGAAATAGAAGAATGGTATCAATTAATTAAAGATAAAAAAAAGAACCGTTTTGTGGTTCTTCATAATAATTTAAAATTAGAACATTTCTTAGAAAATAGAAACTCATATTTAATCAATTGGGATAAATCCAAAATAGATATTCCTATTTTCGATTTATATAAGTTATATAAATGTCATTGTTTAGATTTTGACTTTGAAGAAATATTTAAAAGATATGAACAATCTTATCCATTAATGGAAGATGAAAGAAAATTATTTTTTATTCTTATCTCTTTACCTGATATCATTGAATTTAATGATACTGAATATAATATGACTAAAGATATAAGTGCTAAAATGGATGCACTATATAAGACAGAAGTCTTTTTATCACCATATTGTTTTAAAAATGAACCACAAGATTAAAATCCAAAATATAAAACATAGAAAAAGATTAAATCTTGTTATAAGAAAAAATGTAACAATAAGTTGATAGAAGAAAATTATTGAAAAAGAAAAAAATAATATTAACCATTTGGTTCGTCCACACCACCATTTATTATTAAACATATAATCACCTATATTAATGTATTCGTGATAATTATAAAGGTAAATTATAAACCACTATTTTGTGGTTTTTTGTCGTAATTTTTGGTACAATAATATTGGTGATAGTATGAAAAAAATAATAAAAGTTAAACCAATATTAATATTACTATTATTAATTGTTACAATTATTATTTTTGTTGTATATATTAACAAAAACAAGGATTTAATTATGGTCGATTTATCGACTTATACGATAGAAGAAATAAAGGAATATGCGAAAGAGTATGGACTCAGTTTAACTATAAGTGAAGAATATAGTGATTTAGATAAAAATGTTGTTATTAAACAAAATATTAAACCGGGAGAAGTAATTAAAAATAAAACTTTAGTAGTTACTATTTCAAATGGTACTAGTTATAAAGAATTATATACATCATTAAAAGTCAATGAACTAGGATTAGTACCAGTTATGATGTATCATGGAATTCATAATGTAAAAAGCGATGACACAGCTTATACAGGTGGTAATGTCGATATAGATGGATATCAAAGGACAATAGAAGCATTTAAAAAAGATTTAGACTTCTTTTATGAATCAGGATATAGGATGATAAGATTAGAAGATTATGTCAATGGAATAATAGGTGTTGAATTAGCTAAAAGTCCAATTGTCTTAACATTTGATGATGGTCTTAAAAATAATATAAATGTATTAGGATTAGATCAAGAGGGTAATATAATTATTGATCCTAATAGTGCTATAGGTGTTTTAGAGTCATATAAAGAAAAATATCCTGACTTTAATGTAACTGCAACTTTTTTTGTTAACGGTGGTCTTTTTCAACAGTCAGAATACAACGAAAAAATATTAAAATGGTTAGTAAATAATGGTTATGATATTGGTAACCATACTTATAATCATTATAACTTAAAAAATATAGATGAACTTAAAGTTCAAAAAGATGTGGCTACTTTATATCAAAAGCTGGATTCGATTATTCCAAATGAATATGTCAATATTGTGGCATTACCATTTGGTTCTCCTTTTTCAGAATCCCATACTAATTTTAAATATATAATAGATGGGAAATATCAAGATTATTCATATCATACTATTTCGACTCTTAAAGTAGGCTCTACAAGTAATTATTCTCCTTTTGATAAAAATTATAATTCTAAATTTATTAATCGTATTAGAGCGTATGATAATAATGGATTAAATTTTGATATTGAAATGAACTTTAAAACATTAGAAAAAAATAGATATATTTCTGATGGTAATAAAGATAAAGTAGTAATTCCGGAATCTTCAAAATTAAATTTAAATGAATCAATAACCAATGTTACAACATATTAATTATTGTTTTTTATGTTTATATATTATATAATAATCATAGAATAAGAGGTGGTCGAAATGTTAAAACTAAATAATAAAGGATTTGCTATATCCGGAATATTGTATGCAACCTTAATATTATTTTTGATTTTAATGCTTGGAACTCTTAGTATTTTAGCAAGTGGTAAATTTTTGTTAGATAAGACAAAAAATAATTTAGTAAGTAAACTAAATTATGAAGATTATATAGAAATATTTTTAGACTATACTGAAATAAAGGTGGGTAAGGATTATTCCAATATGCCTAGTTTATTAGAAGGTGTGACTCTCACGGATTATTATGGAAATAAACTAGCTGGAGAAATTGATTATGATACTAATTTGAATATTGCTGTCCCAGGAACCTATCAAGTGACTTATACTGCAACTAGTGGTAATAAAACAGTTGAGGCAATAAGAACCATTATTGTTGAAAATCCTATAACCCCTCATAACTTTTCATATACAGGTAGTGTTCAACCTTTTAATGTAACTAAATCAGGAACATATAAACTAGAAGTTTGGGGAGCACAAGGAGGCGGAGCATCTAGTACTGGAGGTAAAGGTGGATATTCAGTAGGCGAAATTAATTTATCTATAAATGATATATTATATGTATATGTAGGCCAACAAGGGGCATCATCGGGAACTTCAATAGCTGCATTCGGTGGTGGTGGTGTAGTAGGAACAGGTTATCCTAATGCTGCCCAAGGTGGTGGAGCATCTGATATTCGAATTGGAACAGATAGTTTATACTCCCGTGTAATTGTAGCTGGAGGTGGAGGCGGAGCATATAATTTAAATTCTGCTTGGGTAGCAGGCGGATATGGTGGAGGAATAGTTGGTGGTACTGGTGTAGCAACTACTAGTGGCCAAGGTGGTGCCGGTGGAACACAAACAGCAGGTGGAGCAGGTAGAATAAATGGTAGTTGGGGTCAAGGAGGCGGAGCTACCGGATATGATGATGGAAGTGGCGGTGGTGGCTGGTACGGTGGTGGTATGGGAGCTAGTAGTGCTGGCCAAACAGGCGGTGGTGGTTCAGGGTACGTATACACTTCTTCAACTGTTTCCCAATATCCAAATGGCTGTCTATTAACGGGTAATTACTATTTAAGTGCTGCTTCAACAATTGCGGGTGATAGCTCTATGCCAAATCCAAGTGGTGGTACTATGATAGGAAATACTGGTAATGGTTATGTTCGAATCACACCTTTAATTTTAAAATATTGACTTTTGTTAATATAGTGTTATAATAATTAAAAACCTTGAACAAGAGGAGTAAATATAATAAATTTATAGAGAATTAGTGGTTGGTGGAAACTAATAATAAGTTATATTGAAGGTTGCTTGGGAGTTGAATATTTTTATATTCCGTACAAATGCGTTAAATTTTTTAAGTGTATAACAAAAGTTATAAATTAAGGTGGTACCACGGTAATTCGTCCTTAAATTATAACTTTTTTTGGAGGAAAAAATGGAAGAAGTATTTAAAGAATATGTTTCAAGTTATGATTTGGATATTATTGAAATTAAAAATAAATATTGTCATTCTTTACGGGTGAGTAATCTATGTGAAGAGATTGCTAAAAGTTTAAATCTTAATGAAAAAGAAATACTCTTAGCAAAACAAATAGGTTTACTTCATGATATAGGTAGGTTTGAACAATGGAAAAAATTTAAATCTTATCATGATCCAGATAGTATTGATCATGGTGATTTAGGAGTGGAAATATTATTTAATAAAAAATTAATTGATGCATTTAATATTACTGATAATTTAGATATTCTATATAACGCTATTAAATATCATAATAAGTTTACATTACCTAAGTTAGATTCTTATACTGAACTGTTTTGTAATATCATAAGAGATGCTGATAAAATCGATATATTGTACTTAGTATTTAACAATGATTATAATATACTAGATAATACTGATGAAGAAGTTACCAAAATAAATCGAGAAGATTTTTATAATAAAAAGTCAATAAAAAATGAAAATATAAAAAATGCTAATGACCATATTGTATGTATATTAGCGTTCGTAAATAACTTAAATTTTAGTATATCTAAAGACTATATACTAAAAAATAAATATTTAGATAAAATATATGATGGTTTAAAACATAAAGAACCATTAAAAGAATTTTTTGAAAAATTAGGAGTGATAAAATGTTAGAAAAAAAGTATAATCATTTAGAAGTAGAAAATAATAAATATAATACTTGGTTAGAAAAAAAATATTTTAATTCTGGTGACTTAAGTAAAGAACCTTTTTGTATAGTTATACCACCACCAAATGTTACTGGTAAATTACATTTAGGTCATGCTTTGGATACGACTTTACAAGATCTTATAATTCGCTATAAAAGAATGGATGGATTTGATGCTTTATGGGTACCTGGTATGGATCATGCAGGTATTGCTACTCAAGCCAAAGTTGATGCTAAATTAAAAAGTATGGGAATTAAGCCAAGAGAAATGGACCGTGAAGAATGGTTGGAACATGCTTGGAAATGGAAAGAAGAGTATGCTAAAAACATTAAAGAACAATGGGCAAAACTAGGATTGAGTTTGGATTATAATCATGAAAGATTTACCATGGATGAAGGTTTAAGTGAAGCAGTTAAACATGTTTTTATAACATTATATGAAAAAGGTTATATTTATCGTGGGGAAAGAATAATCAATTGGGATCCAGAAGCTATGACAGCTTTATCAAATGAAGAAGTTATCTATAAGGATGTAGAAGGGGCTTTTTATCATTTAAAATATAAAGTAGAAGATAGTGATGAATATTTAGATGTTGCCACAACTCGTCCTGAAACTTTATTTGGTGATACCGCAGTCGCAGTTAATCCAAAAGATAAAAGATATGAACACTTAGTTGGTAAAAAGGTTATCTTGCCAATTGTAAACAAAAAAATACCTATTATTGCAGATGATCATGCTGATATGGAGTTTGGTACTGGAGTAGTTAAAATTACGCCCGCTCATGATCCAAATGACTTTGAAGTAGGTAATCGTCATAATTTAGAAAGAATTGTCGTAATGAATCCTGACGCTACAATGAATAAAAATGCTTTTAAATATGAAGGTATGACTAGAGAAGAATGTCGCAAGTCTTTATTAAAAGATTTAGAAGAAGAAGGATTGTTACTTAAAGTAGAAAAAATGAAACATGCAGTAGGTCATTCTGAAAGAACAGATGTTATGGTAGAGCCTTACTTATCAAAACAATGGTTTGTTAAGATGGATAATCTTGCTAATCAAGTATTAGAAAATCAAAAAACAGATGTCAAAGTAAACTTTGTTCCTAAACGATTTGAAAAAATATTGATTAGATGGATGGAAAACTGCCATGATTGGTGTATTTCGAGACAATTATGGTGGGGGCACAGAATTCCCGCTTGGTATAAAGGAGAAGAAGTATATGTTGGTTATGATGAACCAGATGGTGCTGGTTGGATTCAAGATAACGATGTATTAGATACATGGTTCTCATCAGCTTTATGGCCATTTAGTACTTTAGATTGGCCCAATAATTTAAATAGTAGATACTTTCCAAATGATGTTTTAGTAACTGGTTATGATATTATTTTCTTCTGGGTAGCTAGAATGGTAT
>CAYPGI010000025.1:0-10203 GCA_964410275.1 uncultured Muribaculaceae bacterium
TGTATTAATTTTCATTAATACACTAATAATATATTCAACAATTCTTTAAAAATGCCAAGATATTGACTTTTTTATAAAAAGTGTTAAAATAAGTAGCACTTAAAGGGGGTATATTATGAATAAAAGAATGCAAAAAGAAGCTTCAAAACAAATGTGGGCTAAAGCAAAAACTGATATAAAAGCATGTATTAATGATTTAAGACATAAAGAAACTAGAAAAAAACAAATACCTAATCTACTTACTGCTTCTAGAATGTTTGCTCCTTTATTTATTGTTCCAGCAGCCCTAAGCGGTAATTTTCTTTTAGCAGCATTATTAACTGCTGGTTTTGCTTCTACTGATGCGATTGATGGACATTTTGCTAGAAAATATAATGCTATAAGTGAATTTGGTAAGGATTTAGATCCTTTCTGCGATAAAATATTTGCTGGAGGTTTAATATTACCGCTAATTTACTTTTATCCTTATTTAACTATTAATTTAGGTTTAGAAGCCGTTATAAGTAAAATTAATTATACTTCTAAAGTAAACGGCAATGTTCCAAGAACAAATTTAATTGGTAAAATTAAAACTGCTACTTTATCAGCATTATTAATAGCAGGTTATGCAAGTCATACTTATATTATTCCAGACATTATTGTTCCTTCTTTAATATCAGCTACTGCTATTTTACAAGGAGTAACAGCTGGGTTATATTATAGAACTTATAAAAAGGCAGAAAGCCAAAAAAAAGTAAACAAAATAAACACTACTAGTGATAACGAAGAAATAACTGATTCTTATGAAAAAAAATTAGAATTTGAGAAAAACAAGGATTTTTCTAATCAAGAAAAAATAGATTTTTTAAAAAACTATAAAACCTCAATCGAAAAACAACCTGAACAGTCTACTTTAGAACATGAAAAAACGAAGCATATTGGATTATATCCCAATACTAAAAAAGGTGATAAATAGTTATCACCTTTTATAATCCCATAAACTTAATTTACCATTAATATAGACTTTTTCTACTTCTATAGGATTAGATAACTTCCAAGCATATCCTCCTCTATTATTAGTTAAGCCATATACTAATTTATTTCTTCTTAATAGTTCTTTTTCTAAATTATTATCTACTTTAAGACAATCTTCTAATATTACTTTTCCTATTATACATCCAGTTGGAAAATCAATATTTAATTCTTTAAATCTAAGAAGTTCTTGTTTATTAAAACCTTTACTGGCATGAATTAATAGTTCACCACGATGTTTAGTTTTCCAACTACGAAATTCGTATTCTTTATAACCAGTTATTATTAAAGAAGCCCATGGTTGCTTAATCGTTATTACTTTCATTAATTATTTTTATTAAATCTTTAAATGATTTAACTACTCCTTCACCACATATTAAATTAAGATTAGATTCTATCAAATAACCATGATAATTATTAAGCATTTGAATATCATTAACATTATCACCAATAGTATATATATTATCTTGATCGATATTTAGATAATTTTTTAAATACTCAACCCCATTAGCTTTATTAACACTTATATCGGTAATATTAATCCAATTATCACTTAAATAACCATGAACTTGATTATATTCTTTTACTATTTTAGATAAAGTATTACTAGCTAATTTTGAATCAATATATGAGCCTATAATAGCATTAGCTTTTGATTTAGTATCAGTAGTATAATTAACAGAATCATCTACATAAGATACTTTTATATTCTTATCATTATTTAAAACATTAAAAATTGATTCAACTATATCTGGATTAATATCTTTTTGATATATTATATTGCCATTCTTATCAAAAATTATACCACCATCATTACATATCAAGTATTCATAATTAATATTAAAGCCTTTAATATCTTTTTTTAAGTGAGTTAGGTTTCTACCAGTAGCTATTATAAACATATTACCTTTAGCTACAAAATCATTTATTAATCTTATATTTTCTAAATATTCATCTGTGAAAAAGGTAAAATCAAAATCACTGACTATTACTTTCATATTATCACCAATTTTATTATAGCATATTAATTAATAAAAAGGTTCCCATCGGAACCTTTTTTTACATCATATCATCTAACTCTTCACTTATGCATTTAGCATTTTTTTTCATAGCTCTTCCAACCGCATTCATTAGTGGTTCGTTATACTTTTGATAAGCGATAACAAGCGTAGCACCTAATGCCATTAAAGTTAAATCCTTCATTATTCTCATAAAATCACCCTCTTAGTTAGAATGTATAATGGTATGCTTAGCATACAGTAATATTTTGACTTTATTTTGCAATATTATACAATTTATTCAAAACTTTTTCTAAAAGGCTAGTTTTTCTCTCATATTCGTTATTATTATGAACACTATATACAAAAGCATTTGGTTCGCCAATTAAAATTAATTTCTTTTTAGCTCTAGTTATACCTGTATATATTAGTTTACGATATAGCATTCTTCTATAACTATTAGTTACTGGTATTACAACAACTTCAAACTCACTACCTTGTGATTTATGAATACTTATAATAAAACCATGCTTAATTTTTATAAAATCTTTGGGTGTGTATTTAACGATAATACCGTCAAAATCAATGTGAATTTCATTTTTACCACTCTTACTAGTATTAGCATACAAAATACTTTTAATAACTCCAATATCACCATTATAAACGTTTTCATCAGGCATATTAACTAACTGTAAAATTTTATCATTTTCTCTAAAAATAACATCACCATATACTATTTCTCTTTTTTCTGGATCACTAGGGTTGAAAATTGATTGTAATTCTTTATTCAAATTATCAATACCATTTTCCCCATGATACATTGGTGCCATTACTTGAACTCTTTTGTAGTCATATCCTTTTGAATAGATTTGTTGACATAAATTCTTTAAATTATTTTTAATACTTGTACTTGAACATTCAAGAAAAGTATAATCGCTTTTTTGTTCTAAAAAGTTTTCACTTAAATTATCTTCTTTTATTTCCTCAGCTAATACTGTGATATATGAATTTTCATCTTGACGATATAATAAATTTAAATGAATAGTATCAATAATATCACTATCAATTAAATCTTTTAATACTTGTCCTGGTCCAACGCTAGGTAATTGATTATAGTCACCTACTAAAATTAATTTAATATTATTACTTAATCCTTTTAATAAATTATCTAACAGGTTAATATCAATCATACTAACTTCATCAACAATAATTAAATGACTATTATCTTTATTATACTCATTAACCGCAAAAGAATTAGTCTCTTTATTCCATTTTAAGAAACGATGGATGGTCATAGCTGGTAGATTAGTTGCTTCACTCATTCGTTTACTGGCGCGACCTGTAGGCGCTAAAAGAGCAATTCTATCAACTAAAGCATCATAGTCTAATTTATTTAGTTGTCCATATAATTCAACAATCGCTTTGATAATTGTTGTTTTACCAGTACCAGGTCCACCAGTAATAATTAAAATGTTATTTTCTAAAGCTTTTATTATTGCTTCTTTTTGTTTATCATTATAAGTTATATTGTTATTTTGTTCTAAAGAATTAATATAACTATCAATTTTTTTATGTTTTGTTGTATCTAAACTAGATAAGTTAATTATCTTATCTGCAATATTTTCTTCAGCATCCCAGAATTCTTTTAAATAGTATTTATCATTTTCAATTACTATTTTAGATTCTAAAGATAATTCATTTAAATATTCTTTTATATCGCTAATATCTATACCTAGGTAATTATTTACTTTAAAAAGAATATCATTATAATCTAAATTAGTATCACCGTTTTTATAGGTGAGTAAACTCATAACATATATAATACAGGCTTTTATTCTTCTTTTATCGTCTACTTCCATAAACTTTTTACTTATTTCATCAACCTTTTGAAAATTTATATCTTCAATATCATCGATTATTTTAAAAATATTTGTTTCAATTATATTTTTAGTATTACTCTTATAATAATTATATATACTTAAAGCATCTTTCATATTAAAACCAAGTTCACTTAAATATACAATTGTTAAATGACCTTCTTCATACTTTACTAAAGTATCATATATTTTGGTAGCTTTCTTTTCAGATAATCCCGGAACTAAATGTAATACTGATTTATCAGTAATAATTTTATCGATTGCATCTTCTCCTAATGATTCAACTATATTAGTCGCTATTTTTTCACCGACACCAGGAAATAAATCACTCGCAAAAAACTCTATAATTCCATCTTTATCTTCAGGTTTAACTCTTTCATATTCACTTACTTGATATTGAAATCCATACCTAGGATGCTCTATTTCCTCACCATAAAAAAGATAAGTATCATCTTCATTTAAATCATGAAAGTATCCTGTAAAAGTAATAGTTTTATTAATATAATCTTTCATCGTTTCACTATTAGTATCACGAACTTTGAATATTCCAATAATATATCCACGATCAGAAGTATATATACTTTTACGATAATTACCTTTAATGTATGTCTTCATTTTATCACCAATCTAATTATAGCATATATCGACTTAATTAAAACAAAAAAGGTCAACGACCTTTTTGAATTTCTTCTTCAGGATATACCTCTTGATTTTCTTGTTCATAAAGTTCCTTTTGATCTTGATGATACTCTTCCCAACTATTATAAGGAATACCATTTTCATCAACTAAATCAATTGGTGGTAAGCCGTTTTCAGCACGACCTTTATTTACATCTTCGAAGTATTGTTCCATCTTAGCATCTTGATATTCCCATTCTTTTTCTAAACCTGTTATAAAGGCAGCTCCAAATAGTGAACCAGCTATAATAACGGCACCAATAGTAGCCGCTAATTTAGTACGATTAGCTATTTTAATATTAACTCCTGCTTCTTTTAAGGCATTTAATGATCTAATATATGGATCATTTTCATCATAAATGTTTCTAGGAACACCTACTTTAAATTTTGATTTGCTTTCTTCATCAGCCATTTTAAAAACATAATATATATGATTGTTTCTAGGATTATCTACTTTAACAGCCTTTTTTAAATTCTTATCAATTATTGATTGTTCAACTGCTCCGATTACATCACCTTTATGATAAGCTTCCGCACTGAGATGACCTCCAACTCTTTTTCTTGCTATATCTCCATCTCTAAATAAATAAGTTTCAGTTAATCTTTCCTTCATCTTTATTTCCTCCAACTACAGGTTTTTTCTAAATTCTTTTAGTTCTTCTAAAAATCTATCATTTTTACTATTTGTTGTTCCTTGATTCTCTTTTGGGGGCTCTTCTCTGACTTCTGTTCTTGTTCTAGCGACTGGGACAGAATCAGCATTCATTCTACCATAAATAGGTGAAATAAATTCTGTATTAGTAAATTTAGAAGTTTCAGTAACACTTTGTCTCTTTACTGGAACATTTATTTCTTCTTTTATTTCTTCTTTTATTGGTTCTTTAGGAAAATCTATAATTTCAATTTTATTTTCTAATTCATCTACAAATTCTTCAGTATTTGCTTGCTTAGCTTTTAGTAATTCATGATAACTTATAATAGCTTTTTCTTCTTGTTCTTCTTCAAATGACATTACTGGATCTTCTTTTTTCTTATCAAGATCTCTTTGCATAGCAAGTATTACACTACCAATATTATTTTCTTCTTTTGGAAATTCTATTTGTTCCCTTAATATTGGGTTATCATTTTCCACTTTATTAACTTCACTATTGATTAATTCATCCTTAATAGGTTCTAATTTACTTTTTTTCTTTTTAGAGTCCACAATTAAAGCAATAAAAAGAATTATTAGTGCAAGACCAATTATTCCAATAATAGTTAAATATATGATGTCATTTTCATATAAAAGTTCAAACATAATATCACTCCATATATTCATAATTTAAGACACTTAAAATAAAAATAGGAACTGTTTCAACACGCATAATTCTATTTCCTAGTGTTACTGGATTAAAACCAATATCTATTAAATAGTTTTCTTCTTTATCTGATAGCCCACCTTCTGGTCCGACTACTATAATTATTCTATCATATTTTTTATGTTTGGTCAAAAATAATTTAAGATTTTGATTCTTCTCTTTAGTGCTACAAACTATCTTTAAACCATCCATTTTTTCAAGACTTGATAGTGTTTGGATATTCATAATACTAGGAATAATATTACGATGAGATTGTTCAGCTGCTTCTTTGCAAATACGTTCCCATCTAGTTATTTTTTTTATTTCCTTTTCACCTTTTAATTCAATAATACTTCTTTCTGTTACTACAGGAATTATTTTACTTACACCTAATTCAGTAGCTTTTTGTAAAATCAAATCCATTTTATTTTCTCGAAGTAATGGAACTACTAAAACAACTTCTACTAAATTATCGGAAGTATTTTCAAACTTTTCAATTACCTTAATATTAGTATTATCTATTTCACATAGATATACTTCTTTGTTATATACAACCTCTATTTTGTCTTTATCATTCATTCGCATAACCGTTTTGATATGATACCAATCATCATTACTCAAAATAAATTTATCTATATTTAATTCATTAGAAAAATATCTTTGCATAACTCGTCACCAGTAAGAGTATAACAAAAAAACGTAATTAAGTCTATACGTTCTTATTAATCCATTCTAGCAATAATTCCTTAGTCATAAATCCATTTTTCTTATCTATTAACTTTCCGTTTTTAAATAAAATCAATGTTGGAATACTCATTACACTATATTCTTGAGCAATTTCCATATTTTTGTCAACATCTATCTTTACTACTTTAAATGCTCGTTCATTTACTAGTGAATCGATTATTGGACTCATCATTTTACATGGTCCACACCAAGTAGCATAAAAATCAACTAAGACTAAATCATCACTAATTAATTTTAAAAATTCTTCTTTTTTCATTTACAATATTCCTCCTCATATTTACATATAACTTCATAAAAGTTTCCTACTTGCAATTTCTTGTTATCATATAATTTAACCAATGATTCAATATCAATAATATCATATTTCAATAACAAGTCTAGGACCGCTAAATTAAAGTCATCAGGATTAGTAGTGTTATTATATAATTCAACTAAACCATAAAACTCCTCTGTCAATCTAAGTGGTTTTTCAGTATATTTTGAAAAAATTGGTGTTTTCTCTAAAATGTAAGGTCTTATTTTTGACTCCCTTAGTAAACTCAAATTAAATAATGGTAGCGTTGTCACATATGCCATTAAAAGTACTATAACATAATATTCTAATAACCCAACTACTGCTCCTAATATTTTAGATGGTATTCCTAATACTATTGTCATTTTTAATATTTTTTCAAAAACCTTAGTTACATAAAGCAACAGTTTGAATATTATCATCAATACAGCAAATATAACAAAAAAAGCAATTATCTCATATAAGATAATATTTAAAGATGTTATTCCCTTTAATAAACCATCAAACTTAAAAAATGGTAAATAATTATATAAAAAACTTGAAACAGGATTTTTAAACATAAAAGCTAGTATTACGATTATAATAAAACCTACAAAAGAAAATAATTGAGTAGTAAAACCTCTTTTAAATCCTATTATCGCACCAAAGGCTAATATGCCTAATATACCTATGTCAATTACATTCATCTTATCACTCCTATTAAATTATATTATATTTTTAAAGAAAATAAAAGTATTTTGTCTACATTTATGATAAAATGATATCATAGAGGTGAAAAAAATGACAATAACTTTAAAGATTAGTCAAAATACTAAAGATAAAATGATTGAGTATTTTGAAGATAAAAAGAGACCTAAAACGCCTGCTTATGCAATCTTTCAAGCAGATGAAGCTGATACTGTAATTACGTTATATGAATCAGGTAAAGCAGTATTTCAAGGGATGAGCGCTGATATCGATGCTCAAATGTGGAAAGAGATGGAACAGCACCTTAACCCTTTAAAAAAGGTTGAAATGACTAATAGCGAAGACAAAGAGAAAAAAGAAAAGAAAGAAATAATTATTGATCCTAAAATATATAATTCTAGTTCAATAGGCTCTGATGAAGTTGGTACTGGAGATTACTTTGGTCCTATTGTTGTAACTAGTGCCTATGTAGCAAAAGAAAATATTAAATGGCTAGAAGAACTTGGAGTAAAAGATTCCAAAAAACTAGATGATGAAAAAATAATAAAAATAGTACCTGAAATAATTAAGAAAATACCATATAGTAGTATTATTCTTTCTAATAAAGAGTATAATCAAAAATATGGAATTGATACCAATATGAATAAGATAAAAGCTATTTTACATAACAAAGTATTATTAGATTTAAAAAATAAAGGTTATCAATATGATTATATTATTGTTGATGAGTTTGCTAAACCTTATGTTTATTATAGTTATTTAAAAGAAACTAATTATTTAAAAGGTATTACTTTTTTAACTAAAGGTGAAGATAAGTCTCTTGCAATTGCTTGTGCTTCTTTAATCAGTCGTTTCATCTTTATTCAAGAATTTGATAAATTAGGCGAAAGTGTTGATGCATTCTTACCTAAGGGAGCATCTGATAAAGTTGATGAAGTAGGACTTAAAATAGCCAAGAAATATGGTTTTGATAAACTAAAAGATATCGCTAAAATGAATTTTAAAAATACTGAAAAGATAAAAGAAAAGATGAATCAATAATAAAAACACTTACAAAAGTAAGTGTTTTCTTATTATTATAAAACTATTAGTTTTGCTAATTTATAAATAATTATATATTTAATACTTGTTATAAATTTTATTATCCTAAGATACAACGAACTGAATTTCCATAAGACTGTAAAAGTGGGCTATGATTAACCTCTGAAATTTCAGACACCAGTCCACAAGCCCAAACTCGATAGTCAAGACCAGAAGAAAGCCACCAGCCACCAAATTGAATTTCAGTATAAAGCAAACCCTCATCGTTACGAATACCACCAGGTTTAGCATTAAATCCAGAATTATCAATAGCACTTCCATCCCAAGTAGGTGTTTTAGCTTTTAATTTTGATCCTGCTACTGAATCACCACCTAAATATGTTTCTAATGTTTGCCATTCTTCCAATGTCGGAACATGCCAACCTTCAGGACATATGCCTTGAGATCCTTCTGTTTCATTTCCATTCATTACTGCTTTCCATTGATATAATATTCCATTATAACCACTTTTTTGTGGTGCACAATAACTCTCTGACGAAGACCAAGATGCTGAAGACTCTCCAACGTCTTGAAAGTCTACACATCTATATTTTAAATCTTCAGCCATCCAACATTGTTCTCCTATTTGAACTGTTTTATATTTATTACTATCTCTAGCGTCAGTAAAAATATCTCCACAAGTAGTAAATGGTTTTAAATTAAGACAATCTTCTTCTGTATAATGATATTCATAAATACTATAAGAATCATTGTATGTTATAACAATACAACCATTCAGTATTATTTTTGTATTTCTTGGATCTTTTAATTCTGGTTGTTCAATATAACCTGCTTCTATTAACTGACTTAAATTCAAATACACTGCTTCAGTTTCTGATAGTTGATTAATATTTTCTATTCCCCATTTTTTAGCACTTGCTTTAATCACTTTTACTTGATTATCATATAATGTTTCCTTATAATTTTTCAACATCTTAGTAATTGTTGGAATTGCAATTAAACCAACTAATCCTAAAACCATAATAACTGCAAGTAATTCAATTAGAGTAAAGCCCTGCTTTCTCATATTTAACTAATCTCCTACTTTCCAGGGAAAAGTTTACCATTTTTTACTGTTTATGTCAAATTCAAATATCGACATAAATCGATTAAAGTAATAAAAAAAGTAATGAAATAATGAACTGCACCCCTCTGAGTAGACATCAATAAAAAAGTCAGTTCATAAATTTTATGGTAGAATACACTTCCGAAAGGAGGTGTTTTTTTATGGCTTCCAAAGGTCAAATATTCAAAAAGTATAATCCTAAAACTATTAATATGATTATAAATGAATATAAAAAAACTGGTATATCATTTAGCCAATTATCAAAGAAATATGATATTCCTACAAAAACGATTAATAACTGGATTTACAAATATAATAATCCGGATAGATTTTTGGGATTAGGTCAAAAACGTGGGCGCCCGAAAGAATCTGAATTAACTAAGGAAGATTATAAAGAAAGATATGACATATTAAAAAAATACCAGGCCTT
>CAYPGI010000026.1:0-5725 GCA_964410275.1 uncultured Muribaculaceae bacterium
ACACACATGCCTTTCACGCATGCATTCACGAGTCCGAATCTCGTACGGGTCACCATTTAGCGATTGATAGTCATCCAATAGGATGACTTTTTCTTTGGAAATAATTAGTAAATGTATTGCTATTTACGAATATTATGTTATAATATCATCGTTTTATGAAGAAGAGGAATTTAGTAATGAATAAAGCGGACACTTAATATTTCCATTTATATTAATTTAATCAATAGTATTTTTTCTTGACTTTATTTTTAATATAATGTAAAATTAATTCGTAGCCATAAAACGGAGCAGTACTCAAGAGGCTGAAGAGGCGCCCCTGCTAAGGGCGTAGGTCGGGTAACTGGCGCGAGGGTTCAAATCCCTCCTGCTCCGCCACTTATGATATAAAACCTTATTTATAAGGTTTTTTTGTTGTTATAAGGCCTTTTTGTAGTATAATATAAGAAATGCAACCGAGAGTTGACAAATAACAACTGAAAGTTGGTAGTGAGCAACTACTAATTAATATAAAATGGTTATGAGGTGAAGGAAAATGAATTTTTGTGAAAACTTACAGATGCTTCGTAAAGAGCATAATTTATCACAAGAACAATTAGCGGAAAAACTAGATGTTTCAAGACAAGCAGTATCTAAATGGGAATCAGGTCAATCTTATCCAGAGATGGATAAAATTATAACAATGTGCAAAATATTTAATTGTAGTATGGATGCATTAGTTAATGAAAGTATAACTGAGATAAAGGAAAGTGAAAATAAATCAAAGAATAATATTGTTAATTATATTAATGAATTATTAATTTTTATCAGTAAAACAATAAAAATGATAACAAGTATGACTTTTTCTGAATTTATTAGATGTGGTTTAGAACTATTTATTATTGGAGTGGTAATATTAATATTTAGAATACCAGTAGAATATATTGGTGGTTTAGGTAATAATTTATTTTCTATTTTACCAGGCTTTATAAGTCATTTTGTTGTTCAAGTTTGGTATTTTATATTAAACTTATCATACTTTATTTTAGCTATTATAGTTTTTGTACATATTTTTAAAACAAAGTATCTAGATTATTTTGAAGAATCAACATTTGTTAGAGTAGAAGATACCGAGGAATTAATTGAAACAAAAGATGTAAAAAAAGATGATGAAGTAAAGTTAGAAAAAGTAAAAAAGGAACCTGTATTTAAAGAAAGAAGGAGTAGACCACTTCCTTTTATAGATATATTATCTAGAGTAGTAACTTTCTTTGTTAAATCTTTATTAATTACAATATCATTACCATTTTTAGTTTCATTATTAATGTTTACTGTATTCTTAGTAATAAGTATTGGATTATTATTTCAAGGAGTCATTTATTTAGGTATTACGATTGCTATTATAGCAGCTTTAATTTTTAATATTTTTTTAATAGAAACTTTATATAATTTAGTTTTTAACAGAAAGAACGATTTAAAGAAAATCTTTATTGTATTATTATCAACAGTATTAGGATTAGGTTTAGGTATTGGTATAACAACTTTTGATATAGCTAAATCTGAATTTATTAATAAGTTGCCTGACAATATAAAACAGACTAGTAAAGTTGAAACTTACAATATGACCGATGATTTAATGATAGATAATTGGTATGATATCAATTATATAACTGATGAAAGTTTGACAGATAAGGTAGAAGTAGAAGTAAAGTATTATCCTGAACATATTTACCCAGTTGTGGAAAGATATAATAATCAAATATATGATCAATTACATGTATCTAGTCGTGATGCTGAAAAAATTATTTTTTCAAAATTATATAAAGTATTAGTCAACGATTTAAAAAAGAAACAAATTCATAACTATAGTTTGTTATATGATGTTACAGTAACAATACATTCTTCAAGTGCAAATATTGATAAGATAAAAGAAAATACTACGAACTATTATAAACGTATTGCCGAAGAACAAAATAATCATCAACAAGTTATCAATCAATATGAACAGCAAATAAGATATTATCAAGATGAAATAGCGGAATATCAAAACAAGATAAATAAATTAGAATTTAATAATCAAGAATATGAATTTGAAATACAAGAATATAAAAATAAGATACAAGAGTATAAAGATAAGATTAATAATTTAATTATGGAATAAAAAAAAGACATTAAGTCTTTTTTTATTCATATATTTCTTTTTTTAATAGTTCAATATTATTATTCATAATATCAAGATAAGTAGTTTTATCATTGCGTTCTGTTTCGGATATACTTGATAGAGTATGAAAGTATACAATTTCGACATCTGTTTCTTCTTGAAGTTTTAAAATGGTTTCATTTAATTCTTCGTTTTGAGGAACATAGATATAGCTTATTTCTCCACTTTTTATTAGGGCAGTAGTATCCGCAATAACCTTTTCAGTTAAGTTTGGATTATTCTCTAATGAAATGATATTTAAATCATATTTCTCTAAGAATTTAAATAAATCATTTGATACAACAAGAGTCTTACTACTTGCGCTTTCTGCGGTTAGTTTTAATTTAGCATCGATATTTGAGACATCTATTTTTAATTTATCATAATTAGCTTGAATTTTATTTTTTAAATAATGGTTGTTGATATATTCATCTAAACCGTTTTTAATATTTTGAGCTAGCATCAGTAAGTTAGAAGGATTTAACCATAATTCTTCAATTTTATTGTTATATTCCATATTTAAAGTAGTATCAATTATTTTAATATTTTTATTTTCTTTAAAGAAATCTACCACATAATTCTTTTCTGAACTTAAACCATTAAAGATAAACAACGATGATTTACTATAATCCTTTATTTGCTTGTCAGTTAATTCATAAGTATTAACATCAATTCCGTCAGGATAAATACTATATACATTACTGCTTTCTCCATATAATATATTAGTTACATATTCAATAGGGTAAACAGTTGTATAGATATCTATTTGTTCCATACTATCTCTTTTGAAGCAACCAGTTAGAGGTAGTAACAGTAAACAAATTAGTAATAATTTAATATTTTTTTTCATTTTTTCTCTCCTTTGTGGGACTGGGTCATATCCACTAGTTCCTAATGGATTACACTTTAAAATCCTTTTCGCAGTCATAATGCTTCCTTTGATTGATCCATGTGTTTGAATAGCTTCGATACCATAATTTGAACAAGTTGGTATATGCCTACAACTATTATGGAATGATCCAGGAACACTTTGGTATATTCTTATCATTTTAATCAATATGTATTTCATATAAACACCTTCTTAATTATACTTCAAATTTAGACAAAAGTAAAATAAATATATTTAAAAGGATAATAGTTTGATATAATGGTATTAGGTGATTTAATGAAAATATTAGAAGAATTAAACATTACTCCCAAAAGATTAAGTTTATATGAAAGAGCATTTATTCATACATCATACGCCAATGAAGAGGGTGTTGAAAGTTATGAAAGGCTAGAATATTTAGGAGATGCAGTATTAGAATTAGTTATGAGTGAATACTTATATAGTAATACTGAATTTGAAGAAGGAATGATGACCAAGTTGCGGGCACACTATGTATGCGAAAATGCTTTATATGAGTATTCGATTAAACTAGGTTTAAATGAATATATTCGTTTAGGTAAAGGTGAAAGTGATAGTGGGGGAAAGTTTCGTAAGACTATTGTTGCGGATATATTTGAATCATTTATTGGAGCATTATTTCTTGATCAAGGGTTAGATGTTGTTAAGAAGTTTATTTATAAACATATTATTCCACTAATTGAAAGAAAAGAAATAGATTTCTTTAGTGACTATAAATCTATTCTTCAAGAGTTAGTCCAAACAGATAAGAGAAGTTTAGAATATGTTATTATTGAAGAAAAGGGACCTTCACATGATAAAACATTTACAGTTCAAGTAAAAATAGATAATATTATATATGGTGAAGGGACTGCTCATAGTAAAAAACAAGCAGAACAAGAAGCCGCTAAAAACGCATTAAAAAAATCACAGAATGGATTAAATCATTAAAAGGATGTGATGATATGATAAAAATAAGTAGAATAGTTGATAATAATGTTGATAATAATGTTACATATGAAATATATATTAATAATATTCTATTAGATAAATTAGAAAATGGAGAATGTAAAAGTTTTCGTTTAAAAACAGGTGAAAACTATAAGATGGTAATTAAGAATAAAGATAGAGTAAGTAATGAAATTATTTTTAATATGGATAGTGACCAAGTTATTGAATTTGAATGTGGACCAATATATCGAAAAACATTTTTTTCGAATTTTTCTAAAAACAAAAAATATGTTAATCATCGCATCAAATTAGCAATAGCAAAAGATTTTCATTTATAATCTTGTCAAAAGTAACAATTTGAAGTAAAATAAATGACGAGAAAGGTGATTTTATGGGAAGAGCATATGAAGTAAGAAAGGCAAGTATTCAAAAAACAGGTGCCGCAAAAGCTAAATTATATTCGATGTATGCTAAAGAAATATATCAAGCTGTAAAGAACGGTGGTACTGAAGTAGCATCAAATGCTGTTTTAAAAAGATTAATTGAAAGGGCTAAGCAAGATCAAGTCCCTTCTGATATTATTAAAAGAGCAATTGATAAAGTAAATAGTGGAGTTGACGAAAATTATGTTAGTGTTCGTTATGAATTATTTGGACCAGGAGGTTCAACGCTTATTGTTGATTGTTTAACTGATAACGTTAATCGAACTTTAAGTTATATTAGACCCGCTTTAAATAAAAACAATGGTAAAATGGGAGTAAGTGGTAGTGTTAGTTATACTTATGATCATTTATGTGTTGTAGGAGTTAAAAATTTAGATGAAGAAGCAGCCCTAAATGTATTGATTGAAAATGATATTGATATTGATGATATTGAAGTAGAAGAAGGATGTACCATGGTTTATGGTCATCCACAAGATTTATATCGCATTAAAGAAGCTATTAATGTGATTATGCCAAATATTGAATTTGAAGTTGATGAAATATCAATGTTTCCTCAAACAAAAATTACTTTAGATGGATCGGATTTAGAAAGTTTTAATAAGATGCTTACAATGCTAGAAGAAATTGAAGATGTTCAAAACATCTATCATAATGTTATGTTATAAACGCAAAAAGACAAAATTTTGAATTTTTGTCTTTTTTTATAATATTTTATATGATAAAATATGATTAGAGAAACTATTTGTTAGGGGGATGATAATATGATTAAAGTTGCGATATTACCTGCGGATAGTTATATTGTCATCAATAAAACCATATTAAATGATCAAGATCGTAAGTTATTGATGATGCTTTACCAACCCATTGTTGGTTCAATATCAATTAACTTATATTTTTCTTTGTGGACATCTTTAGATCGAAATGAGGTATTATCATCAGTTATGACTCACCATCACTTATTAACTAGTATGGGAGTAGGTCTATCAGAATTAGTTGAAGCTAGAGAAAAACTAGAAGCAATAGGACTTCTTAAAACCTATATTAAGAAAGATTCAGTTAATAATTATGTTTATGAATTGTATTCACCAATTAACGCTAATGACTTTTTGAACAATCCTATTTTAAGTACTATTTTATATAGTACGGTAGGTGGTACTGAATTTGATCGAATAGTTGAATACTTTAAAGTATTAAAGTTTCCATTAAATGATTATGAAAACATTACTTGTACTTTTAATGAAGTCTTTGAATCTTCTAATTTAACAACTA
>CAYPGI010000026.1:5735-10058 GCA_964410275.1 uncultured Muribaculaceae bacterium
AGGTGGTATTCAAAAAACTAATAGACAAAAATTAAAAGTAATATCAAAAACAGATATTGATAATGTTATATCTTTAATCCCAGAAGAATTATTAAACTTTAGAAGTATAACTAAAGATATTAGAGAATTGATAACTAATTTATCGTTTGTTTATGATCTAAATGATGATGACCTAAGTGAAATAATTAGAAATAGTATTAATGAAAAAAGAAGTATTGATAAAGATAAGTTGACGATGAACTGTCGCAATTATTATGAATTAGAACATAGTGGTAAGTTACCGAGTTTAATTTATCGTAATCAACCAGAATATTTAAGAAAACCAGTTGGCGATACTTCAAAAAGAGGTAAAATAATTTATCAATTTGAAACAACTAGTCCTCATGACTTCTTAGCTATGAAAAATGGGGGGACAAGACTTAACAAGAATGAACTTGCTACATTAGAATACTTATCGTTAGATATGAAACTAAAACCAGGTGTTATTAATGTCCTAATTGATTATGTTTTAAAGATAAATGAAAATAAATTAATTAGACCATTTATAGAAGTAATTGCCTCTCAATGGAAGCGAAGTAAAATAGAAACAGTAGAGAGCGCTATGAAGATTGCAGAAGAAGAATATAAAAACCGCAATCAAAAAGCAAAGAAGAGTAATAGTAAAACGATTGTTGATAAACCAGATTGGCTTGATAAAGAAATTGTAACTAAAGCTCCAACCGCAGAACGCAAAAAGGAAATGGAAGATATACTAAACAAATATAGGTAGGTGATTTATGAAAAAGTTAGATACAGAACTACAAGTATTTAAATTAGGTACTAATAATTATAGTTTAGAAAAAGAATTTGAATTAGCATGCAACAATGAAGAATTCAAATCCTTTATAAGCAAAATAAAACTTCCTAAAAAAGAATTAATTAAATATACTTCTTTATTAGAAGAAAGTATGAATGAATATAACAATTGTTTAAATTGTAAAAATATTATGGAATGTAAAAATAAAGTAGAAGGATATGCTTATTTACCTAAAATTGATGATGGTAAATTAAGATTTAATTACAAAGCATGTCGCTATAAAGAAAAAATGACTGAAGATAATAAACATTTAAAAAATGTTACCTTATTTAAAGTTCCTAAAGAAATCAAAAAAGCTCAAATGAAAGATGTCTATTTAACCGATGATGCACGTTGTAATGTTATAGAATGGATTGAAAAATTCATTAGTAATTATAAAAAAGATCCTCAACAAAGAGGCCTATATTTATATGGTAACTTTGGTTGTGGTAAAAGTTTTTTAATTGCTGCGATGTTTAATGAATTAGCCAAAGATAATATTAAAAGTGCCATTGTCTTTTGGCCAGAATATTTAAGAGAGTTGAAAGCATCATTTGGAACGGATTTTGATGTAAAAGTAGATTATATAAAAACAGTTCCATTATTGTTGATCGATGATATTGGGGCTGAGAATAGTACCCCATGGGCAAGAGATGAGATATTATGTACCATATTGCAATATCGAATGGATGATAAATTGCCAACGTTCTTTACTTCAAACCTTGATTTGAAGGCATTAGAAAAACATTTAAGTATAACTAAAGATAATATTGATAAAGTTAAAGCTAGAAGAATAATTGAAAGAATTAGTCAATTAACTAACAATATAGAATTGGTAAGTGAAAACTTAAGAAAATAAGAATCTTGGGGGAGCAGATTATGGATGTAAACATGTTGTTAAAGGATTTTCTTATTCAAAACAGAAAGTATAATCCGGAAGAATTAAAAACGCAAATGCATATTACTAATGAGTCAGAAATGATAAAATTTCTTTTAGACTTTTTATGCGTGGAATTAAAGGAATGTGATTTTAACGATCCTTCTAATGATTATGATTATTTATTTAAAGTATTTAAATACTTAGAATTAAATTATGATAAATTATCAAACGATGATTTTCAATATGCGATTAATTATTTGAAAAAGATAAGAAAATTTATTGTGGAAAGAATTGAAAGTCAAGAAAATGTTTCTTTAGACAGCAATTTTTATGTTGAACGATTACTTCATGATAAAATAAATGATAAGGTACAAACATCCATATTAGGACTCAGCTTTTGGAAAAAACAAATACGTGAAGGGGACGAAAAAGAACAAGTTTATAATTTTTTAAATTATTTAATATACGATATTAAAAATTATAACTATTTAGTCGAAATTTTTAAAACCTTTCCTGATTTAATAGAATTAAATGACGAAGTTGGAAAAAGAATTATTAATGAAATATTTAAAAAATATATTGATACTTGTAAAAGTAAAAAAGATAATTACGAAGTTATTTATTTAGAAAAAGTTATAAAACTAATTACTATATGTCCATCTATAAATAGAGATAAAGAATATCAAAAAAATATTATCCATTATTTGTATCAAGAAATAGATAATACTAAGCATCAAAAATTCAAGAAAAAGGAAGCTGAAAGAATTTGTTTCTTTATTAATGAATTAATAAAGAATTTCAAACAAAAGGACACTTCGAGTATTGATGATTGTATTGCTAATACTAATTTTAAATATGATATTAATCTTGAATTCAATAACGAAGTTTTAGAAGAAAGTGAAAAACTAGTGAATTATAATGGTGAAAAATGGTTGGATTTAACTCGCAAAGAAATTATTACTATTGATGGCAAAGGAACTAATACATTTGATGATGCCTTCTCATATAAAAAATTAGATAATGGTAATCATTTGTTAGGAATCTACATAAGTAATGTAGCTGATATTATTCCTTATAATTGTATTATTGATGAGGAAGCATTCAAACGTGCAGAAACAATATATTTACCTAAACATACATTAACTATGTTACCAGATAGTCTTGCTTTAAATAAAATGTCATTAAAAGCTGGTGAAGATAGAAAAGTAATAGCTTATTTTTTTGAATTTACTCCTAGTTTAGATTGCATTAATTTTACCGCTGAACGTGCTATTATTAATGTAAAGAAAAATCTTTGTAATAATGAAGTTAATAAGATTTATGAAAAAGGTGGAGAATATTCGGTTTTAATAAAAGGTATGTATGAACTTGCAGAAAAATTAGGAAATAATAATATTTATAAACAACAATATCATGCTGTTAAAAAAATAAAAAGGCAATTAGATGATAGAGGATATGGAGATAAGTTCGATAATGGTGTCAGTGGAACAATCGTAAGTGAATTTATGATTTTAACTAATCATTTTGTAGCTAATTATTTCAATGAACGACAAGGAAGAATCCCATTTTTATATCGAGTAAATAAATTTAAGGCTAATGATGCCATAATAGAGGAGTTACGTAGAAAAAAAGAAAGTGATTGTAAAGTCGATGAACTCATAAAATGTATTGAGGCTATATATGAAAATTCAAGGTACTCTGTTGAAAATATTGGACATCAGGGATTAAACTTAAATGCTTATTGTCATACAACAATACCAGTTCGAAATTATGCTTCAATTGTCACTCAACGAGCAGTAGTTGATTTCATGATTGATAAAAAAGAGTACACAGTAGCTGAATTAACAGCTTACTATAATAATTTAAATAGGATATGTGAATATTTAAATAAACGAAGTGAATCCAATAAGGATTATCAAACCGAATATTATAAAATACTAAAGAAAAGTAATAAAAGATATTGACAAAATGCTTATATATGATAAAATTGGTACATAAATGCGATGATTAGAATTTGATTATTAAAAAGTGTTTTTGAGCGATTTAGGGATGGTGAAAGCCTAATAAATAACTTTAATAATTACTATCTATGAGCAGAGTTCGAAAGAAGTCTCCGGTTCAAACCGTTATTAAATTAAGCCAAAATTAGGATGGTACCGCGATTAAACGCTCCTTAAGTATATACTTAAGGTTTTTTTATTATTAAGGGGGAATTTATGGGATACATTAACTTAGAAAACAAATCTTTATCTGAACTAATCGAATTACGAAATATTTTTTCAGGGACTAGTACATTTAGAGCAATTGATAGTAAATTTAAATATATATTATCAGAACCATATTTTAGAATGATCACACATTGTAAAAAACGAGACTGTCAAAAAAAATATTTAAAAAGTAATGTTTATAGATAATAGAAAGAAGGGATTTTATGATAGATATAAAAGAAAATAAGGAATTAAATGTAATTAATCATAGTTGCGCACATCTTTTGGCACATGCTGTTAAAAAGCTTTATCCTGATGCTTTATTTTGGGTAGGACCAGTAATTAATGAAGGTTTTTATTATGATATTGATTTAGGAGATAAAGTTATTACAGAAGAAGAT
>CAYPGI010000027.1:0-9938 GCA_964410275.1 uncultured Muribaculaceae bacterium
ATTGACTTATCTAAATAAGTTTTTTCTGGTAAATATGCAATTAATTCTTTTGTTTTAGTAGTAATTTCTTCACCTTTAAATAATATTTCTCCCGTATCTTTTGTAAGTAAACCATTTATTAATTTTATTAAAGTGGTTTTTCCGGCACCATTTTTTCCTAAAAGTCCAATTATCTTTCCTTCAGGTATTACTAAATTAAGTTTTTTTAATATTTCTTTTTCACCATAACTTTTAGATAAATTTTTGCATTCTAATAACTTCATCATTTAACCTCCTTTTTTATATAACTTATAATTTCTTCTTTACTTATACCAAGATTGACCATATCTTCAATATATTTTAATGTTAAGTTTTCTGAAAGTTCATTTTTGAAATTTTCAATTATTTTTTTATCTTTGGTCACATACTTTCCGTTTGTTCTTTCTGTATAAATTAATTTATCATTTTCTAATTCAAATAATGCTTTTTGAATAGTATTTGGATTAACACTAGCCATGTAAGCTAATTCACGCACCGATGGTAATCTTTCACCCAATTGTATCTTGCCGGAAACAATATATAATTTCAAAAAATTAATTAGTTGAATATAAATGGGTCTATCATTATCAAAATTAAATTCCATTTTCTCCTCCTTTAATTTTTTTATAATACTTTATTCTACATTTATGCCTTTTTCTAGTTTTTTTAGACTCAACCAATAATAACCACTACCAGCCATTATATAAAAAATAATATTAATTATAAAAAGTGTTTTTTTAGTAGCGTTAGTTAATGTAGAATGCCAAAGGAAATTACTTACTCCATAATTAAATATACCAATTATAACGCAATACACAAAAGATAAAATAAGAGTTAAAATAAATATAACTATTCCTATAATAATTGATAAAACTAATTTGTTTTTTTTAGATTCATGTCCAAGAATTAAAGAAAAATAACCAATTATTGAAAGAGTAATTAATACTAATAAAATTATAAACCATATTGTTATTTGATTTGGAAAACTATTTATATATTGATTTATAAAAATATTTGAACCTGTGGATACATAAGCATAAGTTCCTCGTGGTTTAAAATCCCTTACAATCAAATCAACAACAAAAACAAATAGTGTGGAAGTTGTTAATGTAATTATAGAAGTTAATACTTTAGATAAAAATATTTGATTTTTAGTTATAGGTAAAGTATGAATTAAATACGATTCATCCCCATAAATGGTATTTTTAAAACGATTCCATAATCTAATAAAATTATTAATTATTAATACAGAAATCAATGCATAAGTAAACATTAAAAATGAAAGATGAATTGAATAATATATGAAAAAATCATGAACATTTGATTGAAATATTTTAGCAATAATTAAACAGATAATAGTCGTTATAAATATATAAATCTGTGTTTTGAAAATATACTTTAAATCATATTTTAGTAACTTATTTAACATATAAACATCTCCATATCTAAATAACATTCATATTATTTTTTAACTGTTTTAAACCTAATACATAATAAATAATACAGATAAGACCATAATAAGCAATTTCAATCATAGTTATTTCGCCATTATAAAAACTATCTTTTCCGAAAATAGTGAATGTTCCTAGTATCAGGTAATTTACACAAATACATAAAAAGAATAATGATATCCCCATAATTATGGCTTCCGTTCTTATATTTTTATTTGCAATATTACCAAGTATTATTGCAAAATAACCTGTAAGTGCTACCCAAATTAGAAATATTAAAACGATTAAAAAATTCATACAATACATATTTATAGATTCCTTATACCCTTCTAAAGCTAGTTCTCGATTTTGATCTATGTTTCTTTGGATTATCTGTGTTTGTTGTTCTTCAGTGATTTCCGACGATACAACTTCTACATCAAAAGAGTGATAAGAAATACGTTGAGGAATACCATAGATAATCAAAAGAGCTATAAATGATACTACTACTGAAGCAGTAATAGTAATCAAAGCAGTTAATATTTTAGAAACATAAATATCATTTTTAGTTATAGGTAAGGTGTGAATTAAGTATGATTCATCCCCATAAACAGTATTTTTAAAACGACTCCATAGTTTAATCATATTGTACACTAAAATAATAGCTATAGATGAAAAGGTCAATATTTTAAAACCCGTATTTAAAATATTTAGTATGATTAAACTTTCATTATTTGTATTTGATATTATACTTCCGATTGCACAAATAATTGTCATACCATAAAGTAATAATAATACTTTATAAATATTTTTTAAATCGTATTTTAGTAATTTTTTTAACATCTAAAAATCCTCCTATATTATCAATTTTTTTCAGAAAAGTTTTGTATTACTGTATTACTCATATGATACAACTTTTAATTAAAAATGTCAATACCTTTTTTAAAAAATTAATACATATAAAAACTACTTGCCATTAAGCATGTAGTCATTTTATCATAATTGGTGCAAAAGACGGGACTTGAACCCGCACAGAATTTCTTCCACAAGCCCCTCAAACTTGTGTGTCTACCAATTCCACCACTCTTGCAAAAAGTAGCCGTAGCTACTAATTTTTTAAGGCCTTAAACATTTTTTTCCATAGACCACTAGAAGAATAATTTAAGATACCTACTTTATATATTTTTAAACCATATTTAATTAATAAGTAATTAGTTATAATAATTAATACCATTGAAATCATTATATCGATTAGTCCTATTTGTCCTAACACTAACAATGAAGGAGAAAGAATTGCTGATATTAAAGGTACATAAGATAAAATCTTAATAAATGTCGCTCCTTCAAACACCCCTGCCATCATTGATAGATAGTAACCAATAAGAGATATAATCATTATTGGTGTTTGTAATTGTTGGAAGTCTTCAATATTAGTTGTCATAGATGCTAAGACACCAGCAAGTAAAGAGTATGCAATAAATGTTAAAATCATCAATAATAAAGTTAATGGAATAATATAAATTAGTTTTTCTCCCAATCCTGTTTTTAATATATCACTGATTATTCCACCTACTTCATTAGTAATACCATTTACTATACCCTCAGTACCGATTAATTTTCTAATGAATAATCCAACTGCTCCGAAAAGTAATAACAATGCTCCTTGTAATAAAACAAATATATTTCCTGCGACTACCTTAGCAAAGAAATGTGTTTTAGGGCTTACATTAGAAATAATTATTTCCATACCACGAGTTGATTTTTCATCATTTACTTCGGCACCAATCATCTGTACTAAGAAAATAGTTAACATAAAGAAAGGTAATATGATAAATGGAAATACAGTTGACATTATCATTTCCATACTTTCTTCTTTATTGGTTTTATCTTCACTTAAAAATATTCTTTCAATATTGGTTGGAGCATAAATTTTATTTATTTCTTCCATGCTAATATTTGATTCATGTATAGCAAGCGCTACTTTTGTATTATTAATAGCGTTAGTAATTAATTGTGTATCGATCATATCGATATATTCTTTAGTTATTAATTGTACATCTAAAACATTTTTTTCTGATTTATTAAATACAATTAACAAACTAAAATTCTTTTCTTCTTTATCTAGCATCTTTTTTGCTGCTTCGACATCTTTATCATATTTAGTTATTTCATAGAAAGATTCTTCTGATTGATTCAAAGCTTTACTAGATATATTCATTTGTTCATTAAACAAATCATAAGACATTTCGGTATTATCAATTATATATACTTTTTGCTTTTCATCGAAATCACCACCGAAAGCAGTAATAATAGAATCTATATTAAATAGACCAACGATAACTAATCCAAGAATAATGTTAGCAGCCACAAACCATTTAGTTTTAATTTTTCTTTTTAAGCTAACTCCAATTAAAAAATTTAATTTACTTTTCATATGTATCACCTACTTTAGATATGAATATTTCATTTAATGATGGTTCTTCAACAACAAACTTAGTAACATTTTTACTCTTATTTATTACTTTAAAGACATCATCAACTTTACTATTATCAACTATTTTCACTTCAAATTCATCAGCTTTTTCAATAACATCAAGAACTCCATCTACTTTCATTAATTCCTTTTTAGTTATATCTGCTTTAATAAGAATATTCTTTTTGCGATATTGTTCTTTTATATCTTTTAAATAGCCAGATATCACTGGTTTTCCTTTAAGTAAAATGACTAATTTTTTACAAAACAATTCAACATGTTCCATACGATGAGAAGAAAATATAATCATACTTCCCTTATCAGCCATTTCGGCAATTTCTTTTTTGAATAATTCAACATTAAATGGATCTAAGCCCGCAAAAGGTTCATCTAATATTAATAGTTTTGGCTCATTAAGAACAGCTGTAATAAATTGAATTTTTTGTTGATTCCCTTTTGAAAGTTCCTTAATTTTTTTATCTATATATTCAGGTATTTCAAATTTCTTTAATAAAAATTCTAATCTTTCAATTATTTTTTCATTACTCATTCCTTTTAGTGTACCAAAGAATATACATTGTTCTCTAACTGTCATCTTTGTAAGTAAACTTCTTTCTTCAGTTAAAAAGCCAATATTATCAGTTTGACTATAATCAATTGGTTTTCCATTTAAAGTAATTGTTCCACCTTCAAAATCTAATAATCCCATTATCATTCTAAAGGTAGTTGTTTTACCTGCTCCATTGACACCTAATAATCCAAATATTTCACCTGGTTTAACAGTAAATGATAAATCATCGACTGCTAAAAAATCTCCATAATATTTTGTAACATTTTCTACTTTTAACACATTATCACCCTCTCATAACCATTTTGTACTTACTACTTTAGATAAACTATTTTTTTCAAATTCTTTATATAATATTTCTAAATTTTCATCAAAACTTTCATAATAATCAATATTGCTATTTGATAACTCTAATTCTTTTAAATGAAATTGTACATATTGATGAAATTTATCATCTTTTATATATTCCCCTACTAATTTATCAAATAACTTGATTTTTTTTGGTTGCGGTTTATATAAGTTTCCAAATATAAACTCTTGATAGTAATTTATAATTCTTTGTGAAACAAAATCATTTTCATCAAAATTATAATTCGTTATTTCATTGTAGTTAGGAGTACATTTTAATACTTTTGTTTTCATAAAATCATCCTTTAATAAAAATTCTTACTATATCGTTATATGTAATAAATACCATTAAGATCATTAATAATATAAATCCAACACTATGAATTATATTTTCTACTTTTGGATTCACTGGACCACGTTTAATTTTTTCGATTATTAGAAATAAGATACGTCCTCCATCAAATGCAGGAATTGGTAATAAATTAATAAAACCAACATTAACGCTAATATAAGCTAGTAAAAAAATTAAATTAGTTAAACCTGTACGCGCTGTTTCACCAACAATATTATATATTCCAATCGGACCTGCCAAATTATCTAAACTGATAGCTCCTGTGATTAAATAAGTAATTACCAGAAACATCTGTTCAATAAGAAAACCTGTTTTCATAAAAGCATATTGTAACGAAGCAAATATTCCCTTTTCAAAAGTGGTTGGTATAGTAAAACCATAAACATAACTTTCTGTTTTATCTTCATTAATTATTTTTTCTGGTGAAATAGTTATTTCATCGATATCACCATCTCTTTTTACTTCAAATTTGATTTTTTTACCCGACTTAACTTGTAATTCAAGCATTAAACGATCAGTTGAAGTTATTCGCTTATCATTAACTCTAGTGATAATATCTCCTGTTTTTAATCCAGCACTATAAGCAGGCAAGGTTTCATCAGTAACCTCAACTACAGGTCTAGTAGAAGGAACTCCGTGAAATAGAGCAATAAAGAAGAAAATTATAATAGCGAGTATAAAGTTAAACATTATTCCAGCTATAATGGTTAAAAACTTTTGATTCCAAGTCTTACCATTTATTTGTCTATCTTTTGGAACACTATTATCTTCTTCTACTTCTTCCCCTGCCATTTGAACAAAACCACCAATTGGTAATAATCTAATCGAATATAAAGTTTCATCATTTTTTCTTCTAAAACTCCAAATTTTAGGACCCATTCCTAAAGAAAACTCATGACAATATATACCTGCTTTCTTTGCAAATATAAAGTGACCAAGTTCATGTACAAAAATTGTTACTCCTAAAATAAGAATAAAATAGATAATTGTCATAATAACATCTCCTCTTATAAAATTGTGATAAAAAACACAAAGCCTAATAATACAAATATAATACTGTCTAACCTATCTAATACTCCACCATGTCCAGGCATAATATTAGAAAAATCTTTTTTATCATAATATCTTTTCATTGAAGAAAAGAATAAGTCTCCAAATTGTCCAATAAGTGATAAAAAGAATGTTATTAAAATAATTAACCATATTGATATTTCAGGATTAATTACAGTATAGTAAAACATAGTTCCGACAAAAACGCCCATTACTGTTCCACCTATTAAACCTTCCCAAGTCTTTTTAGGTGAAATTGCTTCTAATAATTTATGTTTACCAATTAATATGCCAGTTACCAAAGCAAAGGTATCTGTAATAATCGTAATTATAAATAAATATATTATAAGGTTTAAACTGTTTTGTCTTATACAGATTAATAGTAACATTGAAAGTGATAAAAAGAACACACCACCGATTAGATAAAAAGCATCACTTACATTGTATTTATCATGATTATGATATAGTACTGTAGGTAATAAAAAGGCTAAAAATAATGCTGATAAAATTGTATAATCAATATTTAATGCAATATTTTCACATTGTAATCCAAATAAAAGAATAAGTATTAAAAAGGTATAAGAAATAAATTTAATAAAACAAGGTGTTTTTTTCTTAGTATCTTTTACATCAATAAATTCCTTTAAAGCAATAATTGAAAGAGAAATAACAGTTAAATTAAAAATGGTACCCCCTATAATGAAAATAGGTATAAAAATAGCAAGCGCTATTAATGCACTAATTACTCTTGTTTTCATAATTTATTCCTCCGAATCTACGATCTCTACTAGTAAAGTCTATTATAGCTTTATCGAATTCATCCTTATTAAAATCAGGAAAATAAGTAGGAGTAAAATAAAATTCAGCATATGACATCTGCCACAACATAAAATTACTAATACGATATTCTCCACTAGTTCTAATTAATAAATCCATTGGTGGTAAATCATTATATAAGTATTTACTAAATGTCTGTTCATTTATATCTTCGATTTCAAGTTTATTGTTTTTAACATCGTTACTTACTTTTTTACATGCATCAATTAATTCACTATGACCACCATAATTTAAGCAAAAATTAACAATTCCACCGGTATTATTTTTAGTCATTTCCATCATTTCATCCATTGTATCAAGAACACTTTGTTTTAAAGGTTCCTTTCTACCAGAAAAAACTACTTTAATATTATCTTTTTCATATTTTTTACGATCTTTTTTAAATTTATTAGTGAATAAGTCCATTAAATAATCTACTTCTTCTTTACTTCTTTTAAAGTTTTCAGTTGAAAACACATATAGACTTAATACTTTTATTCCTTTAGATAAAACATATCTACTAAGTTTTTCTAGGTTATCTGCGCCTGCCTTATGTCCAAGACTTCTAGATAAACCTCTTTTCTTAGCCCATCTTCCATTGCCATCAACTATTATACCTACATGTTCAGGTATTTTTAAATTGTCATAATTCATAAGAACCTCACTATCCAATTAATATTATAATACATTATTGTCATTTATACAAGAAAAAAGAAGCAATGCTTCTTTTAAAATGAATCTATATTTATTCTAACTTTCTTTTCGCCATTAGCATAGGCTGATGCTTGAACAATGGTTCTTATTGAATTAGCAATATTCCCGCCTCTTCCAATAATAGCACCCATTTCATCTTCGTTAACTAAGACTTGGATAATCATCGCATCATCTTCATCATCGAATTGCTTTACAGAAACCATTTCTGGATCTTTAACTAAACTTTTAACTAAAAATTCTGTTAATTCTACCATCTTCATATTATTTAGTTTCTTTCTTTAAATTATGAAATTTTTCCATAATTCCTTTTTTTCTAAATAAATCTCTAACAGTATCTGTAGGAATAGCACCATTTTGTAACCATTTAATAGCTAATTCTTCGTTAATTTTAATTTCAGCTTGTTCTTTAATAGGATCATAAGTACCTATTAATTCAATAAACTTTCCATCTCTTGGACTTCTTGAATCAGCTGCTACTATACGATAGAAAGGTTTTTTTGTTGCTCCCATTCTTTTTAATCTTAATTTAACTGCCATCTTTTTCCCTCCATTTCTAAAACATTTTAACACAAAAAAAAGGAAGTGTCAACCATATTTTGTTGACACTTAATTATATGAAATTTTCTGTTATACTTTCTTCAATTTCTTTTTCAATTTTTTCGTCAACTTCATCTTCAATTTCATCCCAAGGTTCTTCATCTTCTTCTACTGCTATCTTAATCTTTGTTTCTCCTACTATTTCTACACCCAATTCTTTTTCAATATCAAATTTAATAACTCCGTCTTCAATATCAACTTTAGAACATGTAGGTTGTTTTAGTGTTCTAACAATAATATCTGTATCTCCAGAAAAATCAGCACTATCTTTTGCTTTTACATTGAATAATTCGTTATAATCAATTTTTTCATTTAATACTGTTGTTTTACTATCGTTATCGTATGAGTACCAGATATTTACATCATAAGAACCATCAACACCAATTTTATCACCTGATTTATATCCTTTAAATTTGTGATTTATTACCCAACAACCTAATACATTGGTAGGGTTATTATCGGCATTGATGCTATAATTGTTCTTAAAATATTTCTTGCCTTTCCCAATAATAGATTTTGTAACTATTTCTTTATATGATGCCACTTTATCACCTCTCACTTTAATATATGAAAGTCTATAAAAAAGTTAACAAAAAAAGTAGTTTATTAACTACTTTATATAATTTAATTGTGCCATACAATGTATGTACAGCAAGTTTAAAATCATTATTTTTTATCTCTGTATACTCAATTTTTTCTATTGAAAAATTATTATTTGTTTAAATACCACAATTTAGTTTATAGAATCTTGAGTCTGATCTAAACCAATCTTATCTGTTTTTCTTATTTCTACAATAGTAGACTTTTTAAATATTGACTCAATATCATCATTTAATATTCCATTATTCATAAATTCAAATTCATATGTTTCATCTTCCTTTAAGTCGACAGAAATAGCGTTAATTATTAAAGTCTTAGTTTCACCTTGGAACTGACTTAATGTTACTTTAAAGGAGTTAAAATACCATGTAGGCACTCCGTCTTCAGTATATTGTTGTTCTGTGTATTTTTCTACACTTTTAACAGTATAAGTTCTAATAAATGTTTTATTGTTAGCTTTACAAAAATTTAATTTATAATACATATCCCTTATACCTATGTAAATGTCTCCAGGTTCAAATAGAGCACTACATCTTAATAAAGTTAAAGTATTATTCGAAATTTTTTTTGTCCCACCATCCAAATAACTTTCCTTTTCACCATCATTTAGTGATGATTCTGAGACTAAAGCATTGATAAATTCCCCTAAAGTCTTATTATGGGTTTTAATATATGATTTTAATTCTGTTGTTTTCCCGTCTTCAGTTATTTTAACACTGTCAAGACAATATGTATAAATACTTCTTGTATCTTCTGTATAATATAATTCAGGTTTGTAGTTACAGTTATCTTTTTCAATTACTTCTATTATATAATTATATTTATTATCTTCAGTAATGTTATTTTTTGAATTACAACCACTTAATAATAAAAATAAATTAAGAATTAAAAATATTTTAATTGTTTTTCTCATATATCCTTGTATGATATATATAGTCAGTTACAAGAGAGATTTTGTATTAATTTCTGACT